>NZ_JAWDKC010000016.1:0-741 GCF_032714515.1 Methanimicrococcus hacksteinii
AAGGGTCATGATAAGAACAACCATATAACTTGGTGTTAAAATCATGACTATGCAAATGAAAAATAAATACATTTTTCGTTCTAAAATTTCTGAAGCCAAATTTAGACAAATTGTGAAGCTTTTTGTTTTAGATTTAGATGCAACTCAAATATCCCAAATTATTGGTGTAAGCCGTATTACGATCAACAGATATCTCATGGCAATCCGCGAGCGGATTGCCGGATTCTGCGAAGCAGAATCCCCTTTTCAAGGAGAAATTGAAGTTGATGAATCCTATTTTGGCCCGAGACGGGTAAAAGGAAAGCGTGGGCGTGGTGCAGGCAGCAAAACAATTGTCTTTGGGATGAGAAAAAGGAATGGGAAAGTCTATACTGAGATCGTTCCAGATTGTTCTAAATCAACTTTGCAATCAATCATTCGAGGAAAAGTTGAACTTGATAGTGTTATTTACTCTGATAATTGGCATGGATATGACGGATTGGTAGATGTTGGCTATGATAAACACTATCGAGTAAACCATGGAAAAAATGAATTTGTAAATGGGAAAAGTCACATTAATGGGATTGAAGGATTCTGGGGTTACTCAAAATCCAGGATGAGTAAACATCGCGGAGTTCATAAAAAGTATTTTTATCTTCATTTAAAAGAATGTGAATTTAGGTACAATTATAGGAATGAAGATTTATATCAAAAAATCCTAAAAATCTTGAGAGAAAATCCTCTATTCTTATCTTGACCCTT
>NZ_JAWDKC010000017.1:0-119930 GCF_032714515.1 Methanimicrococcus hacksteinii
TATCACAGTTTCCTGCATTGTAAAGTTTTCGCGCCTGCTGCGCCCCGTAGGGCCTGGATTCATGTCTCAGAATCCATCTCCGGGCTCTTGCTCTCACAACCCGTACCCGTTGTCGGCTAGAGGGTACCTTACACCCCCTACAACCTGATAGGCCGCAGACCCATCCTCAGGCGAAATTCTTTGTCTCTTCAAGCAATTCCAGCAGAGAAGAGATATCCGGAATTATCCTCAGTTTCCCGAGGTTATGCCGGACCTGAGGGCAGGTTATCCACGTGTTACTGAGCATTACGCCATGTTCACGAAGAACATTTGACTCGCATGGCTTAGTCAAACACCGATAGCAGTAACCTCCGGCAGGATCAACCGGAATTATAATAGATTTGAACATCGAAAACGCTGTGAGCGATTCAAATGTAATCCTGTACACACTTAGATGTTGCTTTTAATAGCTGGTTTTGGAAATACTGCATAAACACTGCTTAAACAGAATTGTCGGAAAAAACTTCTCAACCACGAATAAAGCGCTATTCACACTTAGTTCTTAGATTTTAGAGTTGCTTCCTTACAATACACAGTTTGATATTCCTGTAAATCTCGTAACGACGATTTACAAATTTTGTTCAATTTGTTGAGCAAATTGAAATTTTGAAAATCACCGCCGAAGTTTACCGAAACATCAGGTCACATATCAGTACGGGAAAAAGCTCCCGACTTCATTATTAGATGAATGTAAAATTGAATCGCGTTAAAAACGCATTCATTCAAGCTCTTACATTCTGAATTTAACATCAGAATGAGAGGAGTTCCTACTACATCACAGGGGATATATAAGGATTTTGCTCATTTCAGAGTTTTTAAAACATAGAAGAGAAAAAAATGAAAGTATGAAAAATGTAAGAACATTTTACATTTTATTTTGTTTTTAACGAAATCGAATATTTTATCGAAAGCGGTTAACTCACTCTTCGACAATCTGAATTTCGAATAACGATTCTTCAGCAAGATTTTCACATAAATGGTATTTTCATAAAAGTGTAAAAAAGCACCGCATATGCAGGTAAAAAAGGAACCCATGCAAATCCCCGAAGGCTGAGCACATATTTTCCGGAAATTAAACAATAAACAAAATACAATCCAAAAGGTATCGAGGAAATGCTGACATAAGGAATCCGATATGTAATTATTTCAAAAAGAGCAAAAAGTACAAAAAGAGCAGTAGTAGCAATTATTAAAAATAAAGTGCCCCTGCTAATACTTTTTTCATTATTTTTAAGCAAGGTTGCATATGAATAATAAAGGAAGATAAACGGAATCACATAAAGAAAACGCATAACCAATTCAATATTGCCCGTAATCGGGCCATAAAGCCCCATAACAGAATAGATAAATACAAAACAACATGATGTAAACCCGATGCCATAAAGTAATACATTTATTTCAAAATTATATTTTTTCTTCAAAACGGAATAAAAGATAAAATTGAAAACCGGACCCAGCATACACAAAATTATCAGCATTATGAATCCGATTGATTCTTGAAAGCTTATAATGTGTTTTATTATAATATAAGTAAGAATAAATGAAGCAAAATTGATAGAAATGCGAAAGATAAAATAATACATTCTATTAACGGACCTGTATTCTTTTTAGTTATTATTTGAACCATATTATACCACTACTATCATTTTAATGAAGACAATATATAAACAGATTTTGTATTTTTTTAAGAATGAATAACAAAAGAGACATTCTTTTCAAAAAATTGCGAAATTTAATTTGATTTTTGTAAAAAGATTTTTCACGAGTGGAAAATTAATCATTTCAAAAACTCATCCAGCTCCCTATCCCGATAATATGCATCTATTTCGTGATATTCCATTCCGATTAGAATTTCTGGATTATACAACATTCTGAAAGATAAAGTATCTAAAACAGATAATTTTGAAACAGGCTCCTCGATTCGATTAATTATGCTTGTATTGTCGTAAGAATGACCATAAAACCCAACCATATGGAAAATTTCATGTAAAACGACACTGTTTTTATAATCTTGGTCAATATCAGACTCAATAACAATGATTGCTTGTTTTATTTCCCCTTGATCTGAAAAACGTCGGCAAATACCTTTATCAATTTTATCCATATCATATTTGTTCTGAATTTCAGGCAGAATTTCCCCCGGTGCATAAATTAAAAGGACATTTTCATCTTTATCGACAATTCTCATTCCGGGAAAACCGTTAATTTTATTGAAATCCCTTACAATTTGATTCAAGATATCAACATCTTTTTTTGTTGGATTACCTTCGTATCTTATCTTAATCGGAGTGGCCCATTTTTCAACAGTCGGAACTTTAGATAATTGCACCTCATAAATAAAATTAAGACATTCTACAAAACTGATTGAATTATCACTTTCATTTAAAAAACAGAAGCTATCATCGGTTGAAGGAGAAAATACAATGCTTGTTTGCAAACAAATAACGACCATAAATATGATAGCAACAACGAAAATCCCCAAAAGAGGAAGAATCTTATGGATAAACAAATTTTTTTGAATTATATGACACACCTTCATCAAAAATTTTCATATAATTGGATTTGTTATTAAAAAATACAAAAATACGAGAGAGGAGGGGAAAAATGCACCCCATGCGAGCAATTGAAGACTGATTCGAATTTTTTTATTAACGAAACAACAAACAAAATACATACCAAAAAGCAACAAGAGACTGCCTGAAATTGGAATTTGAGAGTTGGATATTTCAAAAAGAGCAAAAAACATAAAAAGGGTAACAGTGGAAATTATTAAAAATAAAGTGTCATTACTAATACTATTTTTATTATTTTTAATCAAAGTTGCATATGAATAATAGAATAAAGTAAATGGAATTACATAAAGAAAACGTATAATTGCTTCAATATCATCCGTAACCGGACCATAAATCCTGAGAATTGAAATGACAAATATGAAACAACAGGATGTAAATCCGATACCGTAAAAAAGAACATCCGTTTCAAAATTATATTTTCTCTTCAAGACGGAATATAAAATAAAATTAAAAATTGGACCCGCAATACACGCAATTATCGGTATTGCAAGTCCTATTGATACTTGAGAGACTAAACCTTGATTTATCGTTGTTATAAATTCCAGTATATAAACGAGAATAAATGAAAATAACAGAAATAGCAATGCAGAAGATAAAACAACACATTCTATTAACAGGTTTATATTCTTTTTGTTTGATATATGAATTATAACACCGCCAACGATATTTTAATTGGGTCAATCAAATAAACAACATACAAATATCATTTATGCACCATTTAAGGTGCATAAAAAACGACATATTGACTGCTGATGTAATCTACATTGGATTGATAGCCGGTCATATATGCCCTCATTGTTGAAATATCATTGTTCGTCGCGTAAGAATAATTGGAAGTACTGTTTAGAACACCTCTGTAATATTTTTTAACGGCGACATCCATGTTCGAGCCATTTTGACTAAAAGAAACATCAAAAGTCATATTTTCAAATGAAGGTTTGCCATTTACTTTGGATATAACACCCAGTTGATTTCCATTTTCGTTATAAATGTAAAGATTTCCCCCTGCTGATGAATCAACAAATTTTAAGATTTGGCGGCCATTAATATTGATATATGCAATATCTCCTGCACCCATCGAAACTCTCAAATTGTTTAAATCCAACTCTTGGACGTGGTAGCCAGACATTGCAACCGGAAGAGTAATGTCCTGTTGGTTTTCAAAAAATCCGTTTGTATTCGTTCCCGATAAAGGTCCATAGTAAATTGTATATTGGCTGCTGATATAATCCACATTCGATTGATAGCCAGTCATATATGCCCTCAATGTCGACATATCATTGTTTGTCGAATAAGAATAGCTATTAGTACTGTTAAGAACACCTCTGTAATATTTTTGGACGATTATATCCATATTTGAACCATCATGACTAAAAGAAATATCAAAAGTCATATTTTCATATGAAGGTTTACCGTTTATTTTAGATATAACACCCAATTGATTTCCATTTTCATTATAAATATAAAGATTCCCACCTGCAGATGAATCAACAAATTTTAAAATTTGGCGGCCATTGAGATTGAGATAAGCAATATCTCCTGCACCCATTGAAACTCTTAAATTTTTTAAATCCACTTTTTGGACACGAGATCCGCTTTGTTCAAGCTGGAGTGTGATGTCCTGTTGGTTTGTAAAGCCTTGCGAATTTGTAACACTGTTCATCTGTTGATATCCATAACTCATTAAACCGATTAAATACCTTTGACCTTCATCTAAGCTGAATGCGGTTGCAGAAACTAATGAGGAAGGTGGAGTATAATTTCCATTAAAAGGTTTAGAGAGATTATGTCCACAATCCCATGCATCATCACCATAAAAATTAGAATAATTTGCTAAAGTTTTGCTTTGTGCACTCGGGTTTTGGATTAAATATCCACTATGGACATTTTTTGCAAAACGGCTGAAATTGTGTCCGGTTGTCCAATTTGCTCCAACATATTGATTCTCATAAGCAAAATGAGGTTGTTCAAAGATAACCCCTGGTGCAGAATATACTGCTTGCCTGTCAGCATGTTTCGTGTGCAGTGGCATACTTAAATCAGCCATAAGTGAGATGCAAAAGATAAATGTTTAGCTTTTTCTTCCATTGTTCCAGCTGTGTATATAAGGTTTAACTCATCTTCAATACATAGAGGAGCACCACCAAATCCGGCACCAGAGTCGGCTTTGGGATCATAATAATGGTTATAATTCTTCAAACGAATATATTCTGCAGCAGATATAACCAAACCGTCAAGTGTATAGACCCCCCCAGCTAGCAACAATAAAGTATGACCACGAAGAATCTCTACAAAACTAACATTGTCCGGTTCTGAAGCGTTCCTCGAAATAATACCTGTATAATAAGAATCAAACCCCGCCTCTTGAGCAGCCCACCCAGACATATCAGCATGAATATTTGGATTGGAAGAGCCCCATTTGAGATCCATTGATTTTCCTTCAAGAAGTGCATTTTTTATGGCTTCAAACATTTGAATATCTTCTTTCGAAAGTTCAGAAAGTAAGACGTCTTTATTTTCAACTGTAACAAATAAAGCAAGTCCTGTACGCACATATTTTATCGGATATTTTTCATCGAATTTTTTCAAAAATGTAATCATTTCATCCGGAGAAGGATCTTTACTTTGTGAATTTTGTATAATTTCAATATTTCTTTCTTTTGATTCAGGCCGAGTTGCAAAAATCCAGTAATTTTCAATGACCCTTAAATCATCATCAATATACATAACATTTATATCTTCGGCTTTGGCATCTATTTTTTGATCATCAAGCCACAACCCGAATCTTGAAAAGGCTTCAAGTGTATCATCAGACACATTAATTTTTTGCAGTTTATTTTTTGAATAATCATCATCTATCGGAACTTTTTTATATTCGACTAATTCTAAAAATTCGCCTTTATCATCATTGATATTTTCGTCAATGATTGAATCATCTATTAAGATATTTGTTGAATTGTATATAGAAACATCAGAACCCGAATCGGATGTTGAGTCGACAAAAGTTGAATCATACATTGAATCAGCGGAAGTAGAATTATATATCGAAACTTCGGGTGCAGATTCAGAAGAAGCTGAATTATCGCCGATACAGACAGATAAACTGGCAACAATAACCATACTTAAAACAAGAAAATTTATCAAAGCTTTTATTTTGATCATAATAATCCACCTAAAATTAGGTCGGATTAAATTAAAACTCAATTCAATCAGACCTGATTTAATTAAAGCTAATATTCCTGTTTATCACGTTTTAAAAGTTATCATAAAACAGAAATATACCATATAAATTGCCGTTTTCATCCCATTTGACTGAATATACCAAACAGGAAACATAAATATAAAAATGATTGTATATATAGATGGCGAGTGAAAATTGAAAATTTGTATAAAAAGTAATACAAAAATAGCCAAAGATATTAAAAATTATAAAAATTATAACCATTATGAAACAATTAATCAAAAATTTTTTATAAATATTATTAACAAACATATAAATAAAAGAACAAATGTAAATGTTTTGATTACTATGTTTGAAAAGATAAATGCGGGGAGTCGTTTTTTACGACCCTGAACAGGAAAAACAGAATTCGAACAGAACAATAACTATTTTTGACACGACCCTTCGGGACGGTGAACAAACCCCCGGAGTGACAATTCCGTTTGATAAGAAAATTGAGATTGCGTCTCAATTGGACAAACTCGGTGTCGATGCCATCGAAGCCGGTTTTCCGATTTCGTCTCCAGGAGACAAAGAATCCGTTAAAAGAATTGCAGAGCTTGGGCTTCATGCCGATGTCTGCGGTTTGGCGCGGTCCGTCATTAAAGACATTGATGCCTGTATTGACTGTGATGTCGATATGGTGCACGTTTTTATTCCGACGTCGGATGTCCAGAGAGAATACACGATAAAGAAAACGCGTGAAGAAGCACTCAATACGGCGGTTGAAATGGTGGAATACATCAAAAGCCACGGCTTTAAATGCATGTTTTCACCGATGGATGCCACCCGAACGGATTTTGACTATTTGGTCGAAATTATCAAAGCCGTCAAAGCTGCCGGCTGCGATATTGTTAATGTTCCCGATACAGTCGGCGTGATGGTACCGTCATCCACGTACGAATTGATCTGCAATCTGAAAAAAAATGCTGACATAAAATACGATATTCACTGTCACAACGATTTCGGATTGGCCAACGCAAACAGCATTACCGCCGTTGAGGCCGGCGCCGATCAAGTGCAAGTCACTGTCAACGGCATCGGAGAACGCGCCGGAAATGCATCTCTTGCCGAAGTTGTGATGGCGCTGACATCCATTTACGGCTTTAAAACCAACATCAATACAGAATATTTGACGGAAACTTCTAAAATGGTCGAGAAATATTCAGGCATAAAAATGCCGCCGATGATGCCGGTTTGCGGCGACAATGCATTTTCACATGAATCCGGGATTCATTCCCAAGGCGTTTTGGCAAAATCCGATACGTTTGAGCCCGGCGTCATGACGCCCGAAATGGTCGGCCAAAAACGCCGTATCGTTCTCGGAAAACATGCCGGAAGACACGCTGTTTTGCAGAATTTGGAAGCTGTCGGCATTCGCCCGACCGAAGATCAATTGAATGAAATTTTGACAAAAATCAAAGAAATCGGCGACCGCGGAAAAACCGTTACCGACGCCGACCTTTTTGTTGTTGCTTCAGTCGTTCTCGGTAAAAAAGGAATTGACGAAGCCATCAAACTCAAAGAAGTCTCTGTCATGACCGGAAACATCGTCACGCCGACCGCCGTCATCCGCGCCGAAGCCAACGGCAAAGAAATCATTGCGGCGCAAACAGGAGTCGGACCGGTAGACGCAGCGCTTCGTGCAGCCGAAGAAATCGTCGGTGACACGAAATACAAAATCGAAGAATTTTCCATTGAAGCCATTTCGGGCGGTTCGGATTCGCTTGCGCGCGTCACAATTGTATTGGCGAACGAACGCGGCAAAAGCGTGACGGCAAAATCAGCCAATGCTGATATTGTCATGGCATCTGTTGAAGCTTTGATCAACGCGATGAATGCGCTTTCCGGAATGGATTAAATTGGTTTTACGAAAATAAAAAAAGTTATAAATACCTGTTCATCTGTTTTATTTTTGAACGGGTAAATCCGTAAAGGTCAGCCTGCCCAATGGTGGACGTACAAGATATCCTTTACGGTTCCATTTTATTTTTTCTTTTAAATGATTTTTCGGTTACATGATACTCTTCTTGCTTAGAATCATCAATACAATTAATGAAAATTGAATTTTTATGATAGATTTCCTGATATTTGGACCAGGCTAACAAATCTGCAAATTGAAGACCAGACCAATGTTTAGAATCGCTATGAGAAATGACATCGTTTTGAAGACGGCAAGAACTGAATAGAAATAACTTTTCAGAAAACAACTGATCGAATTCATCCCGTAAAGACTGTTTTGCTTTCGTTTTATCTATTTGGACTTCCAACGATTCATTTTCGAACGGAATATATTCAGCAACAATAGTTGCAATCAAATTATACAATTGAATCGAATTATAACGCAAACAAACCGAAAACAAATCCTCTTTATAGAGAATAATATGAAGGATTTTCAGATTTTCAATTTCGTTTAATTTCTTAAGAGCCGTTATTTTCAATTTCGTACTTGATTTATATCCTTTGAGTTCCCCATGGCGAATAAATTCTTTTTGAAAAGAACTTTTTTTTAATTTTTTAATGATTTTGTCAAGTTTTGAAAAGTCAGAAACAAACAGAGCCGTAACAATAAAATATGCAGAACTTTTGTTGAGATTAAACCCTAAATCTCCGCTTTCATCAATGTACACATATATCGGCATAACACATACAAAAAAACAATGAGATTAAAGTTCTTTGAAAAATAAAAAACCGAAAAGTTGAAATAAGCCTTTAAAAAGAAAAATGTGAATAATGAAAAAACGATTTGGAACATAACGGCAAATCCGTTCGTATTCTATGCTGCCTACATAGCGACACGTTATTTCTGATTTAATAATCATCCATTGCCGGACAGTTCCTGTTTACGGACTGCATCAACAATTTGCATTTCCATATGCATCTGCTCTTTTTTATCACACCCGCTCGCTTCGCGAGCGTGGGCGTTGCCGCCTTCAGGTTTCCGTTTTGCCGTTTGCCGCCGGTGCCGGCAGCAGCACCGCCGCACGCGCGAGCCGCACAAATTTTCAAATAATCAGCAAAAATTGACCCCGGTTTTTCAAAAAAAAAATAAAAAATTAAGCGCTGAAAATGATTTTGTTTTCATTCAAAACATTTTCAACCGAATTTTGAACAATCTCTTTAATATCGCCGGATGAAATTCCCGTCACCGCCGACAAAATTTTCAGATTCGGAGCCGCTGCGGCGTTTTCATCCGCCGGCGGAATGAAATCATAAATCGGATCTTCCTCGGCCGTCGTTAAACTGATTTTATAAAGCGCCGAGCCGGATTCCAAAAACAACTTAATGTGGCCCAAAAAGTCGGGACTTTTTTGGAGCACACTTTCCCGAATTTGAGACATAATCTCTTTGACAATCTTTTCAAAATCGGACTCGTTGAGAGATTTCAAACGGGTGTCATCCAAAACATATTCCGCTGAAAACGAACCGACGCCCGAAGCTTCGATTGAATTGTCTTTTTTGCCGCCGGCCATCAGAAGACTGCCGTCGTTTGCCACGACTTTTTTTAATTCGGCCAAACGGGCTTCGGTATCGCTGCTGCGTTCTAAAATATTGATTAGCTGCGCCAAACTTTCGGGATTTTTGGAAGACAGCGTGATGATTTCCGCTTTCGGATTAATTTGCGAAACCGCTGTTTCGATAATCGGAAGCATTGATGCTTCAACCAAATCCGTTTTGCTCACGGCAATCACTTCCGCCTGCGCCAGCTGCTGCGCGGCGAAATTTTTGATTTCCTTTAAAATCTGCTTAAAACGGCTGCCGTCAAAAAGCGTCAGAAGCGGTGCCATATCGTAATCCATCGGCAGGTTCATCAGCATCACTTCGTCACGAATCGCGCCGGGATAAGCAACACCGGTCGACTCGATAATGATGACATCCGGATTGTAATTTTCAATCATCAAAAGAAGCGTTGCCCGAAGAGACGTTTTCAGGCTGCAGCAAATGCAGCCGGACGTAATCTCCTTCGTTTCCAGGCCGTACTGAGAAATAATATCGCCGTCAATGCCGATTTCACCGACTTCGTTAACGATAATGCCCACAGATTTGCCGATTGACGAATAATAAGTGCCGAGGCGGACAAGAGCAGTCGTTTTGCCGCTGCCTAAAAATCCGCCGACAACAATTATTTTCAAAATGACAGCCTCACTCAGTCATCCGTTTCCGCTTCGACCGTGCTGCCCGAGACCGGCTCTTCGACAACCAAATCATCCCAGCTGTACGGCTGCGGCATGAAGCGCAGACATTTCTTACAGTTGGAGCCGTCGCACAAGTCGGACCGGATTTTAACGGCGTCGTCTTTGTAGCTCATCGCATGCGTCGGGCATTCGCGGATTTTTTCGGCGCACTCGGCGCAGCCGGGCATGGCGACGGAGAGGAAGGTGCCGGTCTGCTTAATCATTTCGTAGCCTTCGTCACCGTAAACCGGAATGTCGCGCTCGACAAGTCTTTCGATGGTCGGGTTGTCAATCGGGTCGTCCAATTGCGGCAGCTCCTTCTTTTTCAGGAACTTTTTCAGCATTTTAAAGTCCATGCCTTCGCCCCAATAGGCCAGCTCGAGAATGTAAGCTTCTTTGAAAGCCTCGTCCGTTGCGAACATCACGTGCGTTCCGACGATTTGGGAAGCGATGTCCTGAAGCTCTTGCAAACGCTCGTCCGAAAGCAGAATTTCGCGCGCCGTCTTCAAAGACGTGTTGCCGATCTGCGTAATCGTCGACGCGTTGTATGGATTCATGCCGATTTGCTGCGCTTTTTTAGCGTCCATGTAAGTGCCGGCAGCGCCCGACATGTGAGAAATCTTAATGTCCGCCATTTGAATGCCGGCAGCATTGCAGAGTGTGATGTGTCCGGCACGGAGCGCACCGATTGCATTTCCGGCTTCTTTGATGTCGTTTTCCGTGAATTCGACGCCGTCCTGAAGGTGAATAATGCCGTCGGGCGTTTGAATTTTCGGAAGCTTGATGATGCCGTTTCTCATGCCTTCTTCCATAAGCGCGATGACGCCTGTTCCGGTAATGCCTTTGGCGCGGATCGGGCCTTCTTCGATAACGGCGCCTGTTTTCGGATCAACCAAGTCGCCTTTTGTTCGTGACATTTCTTTGTCCAAAACGTAACAGCGGAGGTTGTCGCCTTCGAATTCGACATCACTGATGGCGCGCGGAGATGCCAGAACACCGTCTTTGATTTCCTGGCCTTCCAATGCGGGGCCGGCCGCGGCAGATCCCGTGTAAATCACGCCGCCGGCTTTCAAAGCCATTTCAGCGTTGGTGCCGAAGTCCGTTGCAATCGCAATTTCGTCACTGTTGAGCATGCCGGAATTCACAATCAGAGCCAATGCGTCGGCGCCGATTTCGTGGCGGATGGCCGGCGGAATGACGACCGTGCAGTTCGAGAATTTTTCAAGACCGGAAATTTCTTCGCTTTTCAGACATTTGGAAGAACGGTTCTGTTCCTGAATGTTCAACTTTTCGCGTTTCCGTTCGCCGGCGTAAGCCAAATCTTCAATGGTAATGCCTTGGAAAAGAGAGAGCTGAATCGGATTGCCGCAAACAGAAAGCCTGTGAAGGTCTTCGGGCGCGACGCCCAGCCTGTCAATCAGAACGAGAATCGCATTAATGACCAGCTTGTGCGCGTTTTCCAAACCGTAGCTGATGGCAAAATCCATGTGGTCCATCACGTTCGCACCCGGGAGCGGATTGCGCATGGTCACCACAGTCCTTTTAATGTCACCGGTTTCTAAATCCACTTTCTGCGATCGGAAACCGCTGGTTCCCAAATCAATTGCAACGCCTGTTTTCATTTCGTACACACCTTAAACTTGAATTGAGTTTTTATGTGCGGATCATGCCGCAAAAAAATGTTTTTAGGGAAAACGGTTCGCCGGAAGTAAATGAATTTCAGGAACGGTTATCCCGAAAATAATACAGAATATAATAAGCCCTTTTTACATATTAATGCTTTTCAATCGGGTTGTAAAAAATGGGAACGGCATGAAATTAATCACCGGGATGTAAAATGACAATCCCTCAAATTTTTAAAAGATGAAAAAGTAAAAAGTTTCACTTGATTTGGAGTGACCGATTGTTTAAGACCGATTATTTAATAATCAATTAAACCATTAATTTCAGAATATAAAATGGGGAATAACGAACAAAAACGAACCGAATCCGAAAGAGGGAGTCGTCGTCAGTGAATTCATTAATTGAAACTGTATTTTTTTCAGAAAAGCGAAAAGCGGTATTAATCCTGCTCTTTGAAAAAGGGCCGTTGCCGATTGAAACGATAAAATCAGAATTAGATGAAACTTCTGTTTCGATTCTGCCCCAAATCAAAGTTTTAATCGATAATAATTTGATTATTCAAAACGACGGCATTTATCAGCTGACGCACCTCGGCGAAACGATTGCCGAAAAAGTGACTCCTTTTGTTAAGAATCTGCAGGTGCTCGGTGTGAATCCGAAATTCTGGAGCGAGCACGACACCAGCGAAATTCCTCAAAATCTTTTTGAGCGTATTCAGGAAATCGGCAATTTCGAAATCATTGATATTGATCTTCGAACGATTTATTATGAACCGAATTCGATTGTTTACGAACATATCAAAAAAGCGGATTCGATCAAGACTTTTATTACTTATTACGCGCCGGAATACGTTCCGGTTTATTACGAACGTCTGATTGCGGGCGCGCCCGTGTCAATCACAACGAGCGATTATATCGTCAACATGGCGAAGGATTACAAAACGGAAATCAATAATTTGCTTCAGCTGGACCGCACCGAATTGAATGTGTGTTCGGCCGATGTGAAGATTGCCGAAGTAACGGTGACGGACAAGATTTTTCTGATGGTTTTGTATTCGACTGCCGGAAATTTGGACTACGACTTTTTGGCGGCCGAGTCGCCGAGCGCGGTTCAATGGGGCAATGAGCTTTACGATTATTTGAGAAGCCGATCCGTTAACAGAAAGGAAATCTGAGGAGGAATGAAAAATGAAAGACGAATCCATTTCCGACGTTCTTTTTTTCTCTGAAAAGAGAAGACAGATTCTCCTCTATTTGCTGGAAGGGCCGAAAACGATTGACGATATTAAAACGTATTTGAATTCCAAGTCGAGCCCGATTATGGTTCAGATCCGGATTTTAACGCGCAATTTTTTGATTCAGGAGAAAAACGGTGTTTTTTCGCTGACGCCGCTCGGGGAATACACGGTCAAAGAAATGAAAGATATTTTGGATATGTTCAGCGTTTTTGACAAAAATCCGGAATATTGGGGTGAAGCGGAATTGACGGCGTTTCCGGCATACCTTCTCAACCGCATCGGGGATCTCGGCAATGTTGAATTGTGTTATCCGGACAAAGCGCACATTTTTGAGCGCACGCGGCCGGTTGAAAAGAGTTTGGGATTTGTCGAGTCTCTGATTGAGATTTCTTCCATTTTCCGGCAGGAATATGTAACGAGATACATTGAAATCGCGGAAAGCGGAGTCGGCATTTCGTTCATTTTGACGCAGGGCGTTATCACGCGCATGGAAAAGGAATTCCCGGAAAGTTATCATAAATATATGAATCAGGAAAATGTCCGGGTTTTCGTTTGCCCGGAAATTAAATTGGCTTCCTGCACGGTGACAAATAAAATTATTTCATTGTCGCTGTTTACGAAGAGAGGCAATTTCTTTAATCATGATTTAATCAGCTATGACGAAAGCGCAATCTTGTGGGGAACGGATTTGTTCCACCATTTCCGTTCGCTTTCAATGATTCATAATCTTTCGGAATGAATTCGGATTTCTGAACAATAAATTTGAGATTCTTTTGGAATTTCTGAAATGATTTGAAATTTTTAGAAATGATTTGAAATTTCTGAAATGATTTGAAATTTCTGAAATGATTTGAGATTTTTAGAAATGAGTAAATTTTCTTGAAAGAAATGAATTTTGAGATGAATGAATTTCCGGAAATGAATCGACATATAAAAAGCAGGAAACGGCTTCGTTTCAAAACGGCTCTGAATCATGATTATACGTGAACATTAAAACGGGAATGGAAAGTTTAAATTACGTTTGAATTCTTAATCAAAATCTAATTATAATCCAATGAATTCATGTGAATCATTATCAGATTTTTTAATTTGATTTTTTTATTCTGAAAGTTGAATTTTCGGAGAAACAGACAATGTCAAAAGATATGAAATTACCTTATTTTGAAATCGGAGAGGCGCTGATCGGCACGGGTCCGGAACTTGCGCACGTTGATTTAATGATTGGTTCTAAGAACGGTCCTGTCGGACAGGCTTTTGCAACAGGCATGACGCAGCTGTCTGCCGGTCACACGCCGCTTTTATCCGTTATCCGCCCGAACTTGCCGACCAAGCCGTCGACTTTAATTGTTCCGAAAGTGACGCTGAAAAAGGGTGTCGACACCACAAAGATTTTCGGCCCGGCCCAGTCCGCTGTTGCCAAAGCTGTCGCGGATGCTGTTGAGGAAGGCATTATTCCCAAGGAAATTGCTGACGACATTGTGATTGTTGCCAGCGTTTTTATTGCGCCTGACGCGGAAGATTTCAGCAAAATTTACAGATTCAATTACGGAGCCACGAAATTGGCGATTAAAAGAGCATTGGAAGGATTCCCGAGCATGGACAAGGTTCTGGAAGAATCCAACAAGTCCACACACGCCATTATGGGATTCAAAGTGTCCAGACTTTTCAACCCGCCGTACCTGCAGGTTGCTTTTGACACGACAAGCCTTGATTTTGTCTTAAAAGCTGTCAAAGAACTCCCGCAGAACGACCACTTGCTTATTGAAGCCGGAACGCCGCTCATCAAGCGCTTCGGAACGGATGTGATTTCCAAGATCCGCGAAGCAAGACCGGATGCATTCATTGTGGCCGACCTCAAGACGCTTGACACAGGCAACTTGGAAGCAAGAATGGTGGCCGACGCTGCCGGCGACGCTGTTGTCGTCTCCGCGCTTGCGCCTGTTCCGACAATTGTCAAAGCGATTGAAGAAGCGCACAAGACGGGCATTTACGCAATCGTTGACACGCTCAACTTGGAAAACCCTGTTCCGCTGATTAAAGAATTGGTTGAAAAAGGCGCGATCCCCGACATTGTCGAGCTTCACCGCGGCATTGACGTTGAAAACAACGAATACGCCTGGGGCAGCATTGACGACATCAAAAAGATCAGCCCGAAAACCTTTATCGCCGTTGCGGGCGGTGTCAAGCTTGACACAATTCCGCTGGCGCTCAAAGCCAAAGCTGACATTTTAGTCGTCGGCCGCGCAATCACAGGTTCCAAAGACATCCGCGGAACCGCCGAGCAGTTTATTGCAAGAATCGGCAACCCTGAAATTGATCAGTTCAGAATTATGACTGACTTTTGAAAAAATCGCTCGCTTCGCTCACGATTTTTCAGGGCAGTTGGAGTCAGGCGTTTGCAGAAAAATTGCTTCGCAATTTTTGACGGCTTCGCCGCCGATTTCATCAGGTGTCTGCTGAAAAATCGCTTTGCGATTTTTATGCAGCTTCGCTGCGCCGAGTAAAATTACAAATAAAAATTAAAATTACAAATTAAAAATTAAATCGGATGTTAAATCCGATTTCTCTTTCTTTTTTTCGTGAATTCTCAATTCAGCTTATTCTCATTCAAAACGAATGTTTTGTTTTTCTTTGATTTTTGAAAAATGGTGGTGTTTGCGCGTGTCGGCGGCAGCGCAAAAAAAATAAAAGCCGGATTAATTTTTATTTTTCAAAAGTTTTCCGGAAATTTTTTGAATGTATTTCGGCAGGAACATGGAGAGCGGAAACGCAACGCAAAAGCCGATGAACCATCCTCTCATCCAAAGAAGCGGAAAAGAAGATGTCAGCCCGACGTTTACCAAAGTCATCACCAGCGACATACAAAAAGACATGGCAATTGCCATTAAAAATCCTGAAAGCAATCTTTTAGAATCCATAGATATTCCCTGAAACTGTAAAGGGAAGAAGTTATAGATAAAACTGCGCCGGAAACAAAAAATAAAAAACGAAACACAAAACAAGATTAATGAACTTGAATTTCAAAACGGAATTATTTTTTTCGTTTAAATTTTCTTTTTTAAAAAACCTCTCCAAATGACTATTTTGTCCGCCCCTTCGCGCCGCCCGAAATTCGTCATTTGGAGTGGGGTTTGCTGTATTCATTTCAAACCCAAACATCGATTTTTCAAATTTCCGGCAAACCCGAACTCCCGATAAACCCTGAAAAACAAAAAACATTCTAAGAATAGCTCAAGCAAAAAACGGAGTTCGGGTTTTTGAAAATTGAAGAAAAACGATGTTTATTTTGTTTTGAAATGAATTGAGAACCCGAAACAACCACCTCCAACGACGAGTTTCGTGAGCGTAGCAAGCGTTAGGAGGAGTTGGAGATTCGTCCCATGACTTCAACGAAAAATGCAAAACGGTTGGAATAAACTGAAAAAAACGGAGTGATTTTTTTAAAAAATTTTCATTTTTTTAAAAACCTCTCCAAATTCCGATTTTGTTCGTCGCTGCGCGCCGCCCAAAATTCGTCATTTGGAGTGGGGTTTGCTATATTCGGTTCAAACCCAAACATCAATTTTTTTAATTTTCGGCAAACCCGAACTCCCGATAAAACCGAAAAAAACGATGCCCAAAAAGCAGCTCAAGCAAAAAACGGAGTTCATTTTTTTGAAAATTGAATAAAAACGATGTTTCATTTCTTAAGAAATAACCGAAAAGACGAAACAACCACCTCCAACGGCGAGTTTTGTGAGCGTTAGCAAGTGTTAGGAGGAGTTGGAGATTCGCCCCAAAAATTCAACGAAAATACAAAACGAGATTGGTAAACTTAGATTTTAAAAACAGATTTGAGTCTTTCGTTTAAATTTTCTTTTTTTTGAAAAACCTCTCCAAATTCCGATTTTGTCCGTCGCTTTGCGCCGTCCAAAATTCGTCATTTGGAGCGGGGTTTGCTGTATTCGGTTCAAACCCAAACATCACTTTTTTTAATTTTCGGCAAACCCGAACTCCCGATAAAACCGAAAAAAACAATGCCCAAAAAGCAGCTCAAGCAAAAAACGGAGTTCAATTTTTTGAAAATTAAAGAAAAACGATGTTTCATTTTAACAAAAAAAAAGAAAAGACGAAATTCATCATTCGTCTTTTCACTGCAAAACCGTTTCATTTTCTTTTATTCAAGAAATAAGCAACGCCACCGATGACAACAATCAAACCGACGCCGATGATGATATACAAAGTCCAATCGGTTCCGCTTTCTTCATTACCGTAACCGCCGGCATCTCCCGAATCGGAATTTGCATTCGGACTCTGAACATCCGGAATTTCAGAGGGATTGCGAATCGTATCATCTGTCAAATTCGGAATTTCGGCTGTTGAATTCACAACGATTGCTTGGCCGGTTCCGGAACCGCTGCTTGATTTATCGGAAACAGGAGGAATATAATCTTTTGAAAATATCGGATAAATTTGATTTTCAACAATGAACCAAACAGTATCATCATCAATCTGATCGGAAATGTCCCAATCATTTTCGACAACGCCTGTTTTTGCTTTGTAGGTTGCAAGTTTTTTCATATCTTCAGAAGAAACCGCTGTTCCATTTTCATTAGTAAAACCTTCACCGACTGTATCCAAATAAACACAATCTGAAACGATTGGTTCAGTGTAATACGAACCAAGAATTCCTCCGATATTTGGATTATCTACTTCACTTTCTATAAGAGAAACAGTTCCGGCGAAATAACTCGATTTAATTTCAGTTGTGTCATATGCAGAACGTCCGACAAGGCCGCCAGAGTGATTTTGTGCTTCAACTTGAGCTGTTGAGTAACAATCTTTGATTAAACCGTCGAAAGCGCCGACAAGACCGCCGGCACGTCCGTTTGCGCCTTCAGCTTCCACATAAATTGTACCGTCAACAAAACTGTTTTTGATTTCCCCTTCATCAAAATATCCAACCAATCCTCCTGAATAGTGTTGAGAAGAGATGAAAATAGAATTGGTGCGACCCGAAACCGAACCGTTGAGAATAGCACTGTCATACGTGGTAGGATTAATATGTCCGACAAGGCCGCCAGAGCTCGCTTTAGAGGTAACAGTGAATAAACCGTCCGACAAAACAGAACAATTTTCAAGCGTACCGCCATTGTTACCGATAAGTCCGGAAAAACCGCCTGCACCTGTATTTTCTGCAGTGATGTCTATAGATTCAACATCTTTTACCGAGCAATTGGAAATGTTAACGAATGCAGAAAACTCATTGTAAATAAAATTCGTAAAACCGCCGATAAAACCGCCGGCATAATTTGTATTCGCAATTACAGAAAGTTTTCCGGAACTGTAACAATCAACAATTTCAAGATTTTCTTCCGATTCTTCTGTTGCCGCATCGTCCGGATAAGCATATCCGATAAACCCGCCTGAAAACCAATTGGCATCAACAATAAGAGTGTCACCAATAACGGAACTGTTTGCAATTTTTCCGAGTCTTGCATACCCTGCAAAGCCACCCGAATTATTACCGGAAGCTTTAATGCTTATATCGCCGGAAACAGAACAATTTTCAATTGTTCCATTATGAAGAGAACCGACAAAACCGCCCGATTTTTGGGGAGCAGAGACAGAAATTGTGCCGCCGCTGACATGTGAACTCGTAACGGTGCCTTTACGTTCATCAATTCTGCCGATTTCACCGATTAAACCGCCGGCAATTTCTTCATCAGAAATAACAGAAATGCTTCCCGAAGCGGAACAATTTGAAACGGAACCGCCGAGAGAACCAATTAAACCGCCGCCTGCTAAACCGCCGGAAATTTTTGCATCACCCGAAACCGAACAATCTGAAACATTTCCGTAAACAAAACCTGCCAAAACACCGAAAACATCACCGTCAAATGTCAAATCTTTGGAAACAATAAGACTGACATTCGTGATGTCACCGCCGGCAGATCCGAACAAACCGAGATGACTTTCTGTCGAAGAAGAAAAAGTCGTTTCGGAAGTAAATTCAATATCATAAGTTGACCCGTCAAAAGTGCCGGTGAACGGATCAAATAAACCGCCGATAGGCTCCCAAGTGCCGCAGTCGATTTCAATATCATTAATTAAAACATAATTTGCATCCAACGTGTACCAGTATCCTTTTTCAGAATCAAATTCATTTGTACCGACTTTTTTAAGCTCTTCGAGGTTGGAAATAAAAATAACGGAAGAAGAAAGTTGAGGATAAGTTTCATCTTCATAAATAAACCAAACAGCATCAGGATCGGGCTTGTCTGAAATATCCCAATCATTTATTACACTGCCGCCGACTTTGTAAGTTGCAATTTTTTTCATGTATTCATCAGAAACGGCTGTTCCAAATTCATTTAAATCAAGCTCTCCGCCGGCTGTATCCAAATAAACACAATCTGTGACAATGGGCTCGCCTGTATTATATGAGCCGACAATTCCGCCGATTTTTTCATTGGCACCATCATCACTAAGCGAAACAGTTCCCGCGAAATAACTTGACAAAATTTCAGCCCCCGAATTCCAAGAAGAGCCGACAAGACCGCCGACATCATGATGACCTTTAACATCTGCTGTTGAATAACAATTTTCAATTTTACCATCAAGCGCAATCAAACCAACAAGACCGCCTGCGCGACCATTTCCGGAAGTCACCGAAATATCATCACTGGAAACAAAACAACTATTAAATTCACCATTTTCAATACGACCGGCAAGGCCACCGGCATAATCCTTTGCAGTCACAGAAACGCCATTGCCGGAAACAAAACAACTATTAAATTCACCATTAATAATCTCGCCGATAAGGCCGCCTGCATTCCAACTTATTGCAGTCACCGAAATATCATCACCGGAAACAGAACAACTCGTAAATTCACCATTTTCAATATAACCGGCAAGGCCGCCGACGTAACTCGACCCTTTTATTTCAAACTCATCATTAGAAGACAAAGAACAGTTTTCCATTGAAAAATAATCAGAAGAACTTACGTTCACATAACCGACCAAAGAACCAAATATATCATAAAACTTTGAGCCGTCAAAATTTGTCAAATTCGAATTGAGAACAACATTCACATTTTTAATTTCAATTTCATCCGTGCCGGATTTTTTTCCAACAATTCCGAAAAAACCGTAACCGATTTCATCATTTTTGCCGTCAAAATTCTTAAAAGTCGTTGTCCCTTCTGAACCAGTAAAAATAATTGAATGTCCCTGACCGTCAAAAGTTCCGGTGAACGGTTTACTTTCATTGCCGATAGAATTCCAAGTCTCGTTTTTGATTTCAATATCTTCAATTAAAACATAATTGCGGGATAAATCTGAAAAAACGCCTTCGGTTGTTCCGTTTTCAATATAATCATCGATATAATCCTGATCTATTTCAATATCAGAAACAGCTGCTGCCGTTCCGCTCACCAATACCAGCGCAGTTAAGAGAACTGCCGTTAAAAGAATCCGTTTGATTTTTGCCATAAACCCTTGCTCCTTTACCCTTGGTCAGAAACTCAAGACGGCAGCAATCAATTTGAATGATTGAATAACGCGGCAGAGTTTCTTTAACAATTTGAAAAAGATAATGAAAAAATAACAATTGTTAGAAATAAATACTTTTGTGAAAAAGCAGCAAGCGAATTGAAATATCAATTTGTTTAAAAGCTAAAAAAGATTTGAACACTAATTTTATTTTTTTGGATAAGAAAAATAAAAATAAAAACAAAAATGAAAATGAAAATGAAAATGAAAAAAACAAAAACGAAAAACAAAGGAAAAATAAAAACAAAAAAGTGAAAAAGAAGCAGAAAACGGATGAAAAAACATCCGTTTGAAACTTTTGAATTTATTTTTGAAATGTAATTGAATCGAAATTAATCCCATTTGATGAAAACAGCCGGCTTAATCATATCCGACGGCTTTTCGTCCATCATTTTGAAAGCGTCTTCAATCTTGTCAAAAAAAATTGCTCGTTTCACTCGCAATTTTTCAAAAAGCACATGAATCAGGTGTTTACAGAAAATCGCTGCGCGATTTTAATGGCTTCGCCTGTAAAAACAGAATAAAATAGAAAAAAAGAACGGTGGAAAACACCGTTCAGAAATATATTAATTTAGTCCCATTTGATGAAAACGGCCGGCTTAATCATATCCGACGGTTTTTCGTCCATCATTTTGAAAGCGTCTTCGATCTTGTCGAATCCGTCAAATCTGTGGGTAATTAATTTGGCCGGGTCAAAGCGGCTGTATTGAATCATTTCAAGCATTTTTTCGATACGACGGGCGCCGCCGGGGCAGAAACCGCCGCGGATGTCTTTGTTGGACATGCCGAGTCCCCATTCCCAGGCGGGAATTTCAAAGGTTTCGGACGCGTCGAAATAGTTCATGTTTGAAGCAATGCCGCCGGGCCGGAGCATTTTAAGCGCCTGGTTGATTGTGTCAGCTTTGCCGCCTGCGATAATCACGCGGTCAACGCCTTTGCCGCCTGTCAGCTTCATGATTTGTTCGACAATGTCGCCGTCTTTGTAGCTGATGATGTCGGTTGCGCCGTACTCTTTGGCAACGGCCACGCTGTTGGGGCGTGTTCCGACTGCGATGAGGCGGCCTGCGCCTTTGAGGTGCGCGCCTGCAACGGCCATCAGACCGACCGGACCGATGCCGATGACAACAACCGTGTCGCCGTACTCAACTTCCGCCTGCTCGACGCCGAAAAATCCGGTGGACATCATGTCAACGGTCATTAAAGCGGCCGCCATGTCCATGCCTTCGGGAAGTTTGACCAAGTTCGCGTCCGCCTGGTTGACGTGGAAATATTCCGCGAAAACACCGTCTTTGGAAAGCAAAAATTTGAAACTTGCCATTAAACCGTGGTCGTGCGCGTTGTATTTGTTGCTCTGAAGATCTGTTGACAGCCAATCCGGCGTACAGCACGGAACAACAACAATGTCTCCGGGTTTGAAACGTGTCACAAGTTCGCCGACTTCGACAACTTCACCGATTGCTTCGTGGCCGAGAATCAAATTGTGCTGATCCCCCGAACCGCCGTGGCTTGTGTGCGTGTCCGACGAACACGGCGCAACTGCCACCGGGCGAAGAATTGCATCCAAAGGACCTGCAACCGGCTTTTCTTTTTCCATCCATCCGACATTGTTTACGGATAACATACCATATCCTTTCATTTATATCACCAATGTATACCCAAATCACAGGACGTTATAAATCTGTTGGTTAACATTAACGAAAAATAATGACGAATACAAGACGAATTCAAAACAATGGAAAAACAAATTTGTTCTGTCATACATGATTTATGTATGGCTTACACATGGCTTATTCGTGGCTTATTCGTGGCTTATGCATGGATTATGCATGACTCGAATTGCGCCTTTGCAGCAAATTTATTAATCTGTCAGTCCCATATCCTTCATCAATACAAACTATAAATTGGTGAAACGATGTCTGTTTTTATTCTCCTCAACTGCAAAACTTATGACGAAGGAACCGGTGCAAACGCCGTGAAATTGGCCCAAGCCTGCCGCGATGTCGCCGAGAACTCGGGGACAAATATTGCAATCGCGCCGCAGATTCCGGATATTTTCCGCGTCGCATCCGCTGTTGACATTCCCGTCTATTCGCAGCACATTGACGGCGCGGGGCCCGGAAGTCATACCGGAAAAGTGTATGTCAGATCCGTCGCACAAGCCGGTGCTGCCGGCAGTTTGATCAATCACTCCGAACGCAGAATGACGCTTGCCGACATTGAAGCGGCGGCAGCGGCACTCAAAGCAAACGGCATGACAAGCGTGATCTGCACCAACAATATTGCAGCAACAGCCGCAGCGGCGGCACTCGCCCCGGACTTTGTTGCAATCGAGCCGCCGGAACTCATCGGATCGGGCATTCCTGTATCAAAAGCAGACCCGGGCATTGTGACAGGATCGGTTGACGCGGTAAAAAAAATTAATCCGAATGTCAAAGTGCTTTGCGGCGCCGGCATTTCAAAAGGCGAAGATTTGAAAGCGGCGCTTGACCTCGGGGCGGAAGGCGTTTTGCTGGCTTCGGGAATTGTGAAAGCCAAAGATCCCAAAGAGGCGCTTTACGATTTGGTTTCATTGATTTAAAAATCATTGAACCACCGTTTTTCATTCAAATAATTATTTTTCAAGAGGGGATTTCATGAGGATTTTTCTCATCGGCGGTTTTTTGGGCAGTGGAAAGACGACAACCGTTTTAAAACTCATTGACAGGCTGGCGGCCGACGGCAAAAAAGCGGCGCTCATCGTCAACGAGGTCGGTGAAATCGGCATTGACGGAAAAACGCTTGAGACGGCGGGCATTCCGTCAAAAGAGCTGACAAACGGCTGCATCTGCTGCTCGCTTGTTATCAATCTCAGAATTACAGTCTCCGAAATCGCGGATATTTACAATCCCGACATTTTAATCATGGAGCCGACAGGCCTTTCTTTTCCGAGCCAGATTCGGGACGAGCTTTTGAACATGAATGTCATGATGTCGTTTGCGCCCGTTGTCACGCTCGTTGATGTATCCCGATTTACGGCGGAAATGAATCAGATTCCGAAATTTGTGGAACAGCAATTAAAGGAAGCCGAAATCATCGGCATCAATAAAATTGATTTGGCTGATGAGGAAAAAATCAAAGGCATTGAAGCTTTTTTGAAAGAAATGAATCCCGATGCTTACACGCTTCGGATGTCGGCGGCAAATGATGAAGCCGTCGATAAGCTTTACGAATTGATGATGCGCGAAAGCGAAGAAACCGTCAGTTTAATCGATGCCGAAAAAGAATCAAAGCCGAGGGTGACGGAGAATTTGAATTCGATTGAAATTTCAAATGTCAGCACCTTTTCGGGATTATACAAAATCAAAGGAGAACTGACGGCAAAAAGCGCCGGCGCTTTACTTGAAAATATAATCAGTGCAGTCGGGGCTGAAATTTCAAACGTCAACCGATCTTTTGTCGGCCACATTAAGATGGCAGTCAAAGTCGACGGCACCCTTGTGAAAGTCAGCCAAACCGCCGGCGCCGATGACAGAAAAATCGAAGCGGAATACATTCAGCAGGAAAAAGATTCGGAATCGAATGAAACCGGCGGCAATTATGAACTGCGCTTCTTGGCGGCGGTCACAAATGTCAAAAAAGAAAAACTGGAAGAAATTATCGACCAATCCGTCAGCGTTTTTTTGACGGCGAAAAAGCTGCCTTTTGAAAAGCAAGCTATCAAAAGCGAATCGAAAAAGCCGATTGTTCTTTAAATTCACATTTATTTTCACATAATTCTTTCATATCTTTGTATTTTGTATCTAAAATTAGAAACAGGAGAGGGAAAATATGCAGAACAGAATGAAAACACATCAATTGACCAATGACGAAATCAATTTGCTTTTAGACGAGGAAAGCGTCGGCAGATTGGCAACAATCGGCGCCGGCGGATTTCCGTACGTCATCCCCGTTCATTACGTGCATCACAATCAGAAAATCTATATTCACGGCTTGGTCCGCGGTCAAAAATTGGATAACATCGCAGCGAATCCGAATGTTTGTTTTGAAATCGACCTTTTTGAAGGATTCATTATGCCCGACGAAAAATCACCCTGCGACGTCAACACGAAATACAAAAGCGTGATTATTACAGGAACGGCAAAAGTTGTTGAAGATGAAACAATCAAAGAGGATGCTTTGAACAAAATCGTTGAAAAATATACGCCGACTTTGGCGGGGGCGCCGTTCGGGAGCGGAATTAAAGCGACGACGGTTATTGAAATTACTGTGAAGGAATGTACGGGGAAATATTACAGTTAAATTTAAAAATTGCATAAATATTTAATTCCGAACAATTTTATAAGGAAAAATATAAAAATCTATTTAAGGAAAGTATAAATTAATTTTATTTTACTGGTGAATGGAATTTAAGGGGGGATTGTATTGGATATGATTGATTTAGGAAATGAAATTAAAAAACGCCGTGAAGAACGGGGATTTAAAGAAGAGGATATTGCAAATTTCCTAAATATAGAAGTAAAATACATTTATCAAAAAGAAACCGGAAAAGAACCATTCAGTGCAATGCAATTGGAAAATATTTGCAGCCTTTTGGGTTGCGACATTATGGATGTTATTAACGGTAATCATTCAGATCCTCTGAAAATTTCATTCAGATCTTCAAATTTTGAAACGGGGGATTTAATTGCGATTTCAAAAATTAACAAAATCGCTTTGAATCTAAATCAGATGAATCAATGGTTGAAAGAAAATGAAGAATAATACTGACTTGAATGAAGAAGCATTATATTTGAGAAAAGAATTCGGAATTGATTTCACGTCCCCCGTAGATATTTTTTCATTAATAGGAAATTTAGATTCAATGACAACAATTCTTTACCCTTTTTCAAATAATATTAGTGGGATATCCATCAAAATTGAATCCGAAAGGATTATTGCAATTAATTCAACTCAATCATATGGAAGACAACGTTTTACTGCAGCCCATGAATTGTACCATTTATTTATTGAAGAAGAAAATATGGTTATCTGCGAAAACGTGGAATGGGAACAAAAACCCGATTCTGAAAAAGAAGCAGACATTTTTGCATCTTATTTTTTGATACCTGATGAAGCACTAAAACAATTTATTGAAAAGAATCTAAACAGAGATAATAAACATTTAACAGCAGAGGATGTTATTGAGATTCAGCAATATTTTCAAATAAGTCATAAGGCGACACTTTATCGACTGAAGATCGATAAATATTCTTACGACAAAGAACTGTGGGATTTAAAAGCCATAGATCTTGCAAAAAAACAGGGATATAATAAAAAATTATATCAGTCAAACTCGAAAATGAAACAATATAAGACAACCGGGAATTATATTAAAAAATTAGAAGAAATCAGAAGTAAGAATATAATTTCACAGGGAAAATATGAAGAATTGCAGAGAGAGGCATTTATTAATGACTGACATTTATTTTGATACAGACTGTCTCTCCTCCTTCTTATGGGTAAGAGAACAAAATCTTTTAATTTCACACTTTGGAAGTATATCTATTGCTGAGGAAGTATATTCCGAATTATCCCATCCGAGCGTTTCTCATTTAAAAACAAGAACAGACAAATTATTACAATTGAATGCATTAACCATTGAAACAATAAATTACGGTACTCCGGAATGGAATTTATATTTAGAGATGACAAGAGGAGAAGGATTGAAAATTGGTCGTGGCGAAGCGGCAACAATCGCTTTGGCAAAGTGTTTAAACGGAACCGTTGCAAGTAACAATTTAAAAGATGTTTGTTTTTACATTAAAAAATTCAGTTTAATCAATAAAACGACTGCTGACATTTTATATGACATGTTTGCAAAAGGAGTTATAACAGAAGCAAAAGGAAGTGTCATTTGGAAAGATTTGATGAAAAAACGAAAAAAATCAATGCCGAAAGGAATACAAACGTTTTCGGATTACCTTAAATTGCGACAAACGCCATCCTCTTAAGATAATAATTTTATATTAAAAAATAAGAATTAAGAAAAGACAAATCGCCTTTTCTCTCATTTTAAAAAACAAATTTAAAAAAATAAAAAAGTTGAAACAAATTACTGGAAGTATTTGTCTCTGGCTGTAACCATGGCTTTGATGTTTGCCGTGGGTGTCATCGGCGCGATACCGCAGCCGGGTGCGAGAATTGCAACACCTGCATCAAGTGCATTGTTGACAGCTTCGGTGACTTTTGCTTCATCGCCGCTTAAGAGAACGAAGGGGCTTGAAACGTTGCCGACCATAACGGCGCGTCCTTTTGTTGCTTCGACGGCGCCTTTGATGTCTTCGACTTTTTCTTCGACGCTGAGACCTTTGCAGTGGCAGTCGGCCATGTCGTTGAGGATTGCAGTCACATTGCCGCAGACGTGGAGAACGACGGGTGCGTTGACTTTGTCGGCGAAGTCGGTGATGGTACCCATGAGTTTGTCATGGAAGTCCTGCGGGCTCATTAAGTCCGGAGAAGAAACGGGGTCGGCAATACAGATGACATCTGCGCCGGCTTCGACCATCAGATTTGCGTATTCGATAGCAGCTTCGTTGGCAAAAGCGTTTGCTTTAGCGAGTGCTTCGGGGTTCTTGATGGACCATTTCATATAAGATTTAACGCTGACAAGGTCAGATGCAAGTGTGATCGGACCTTCCATGCCGCCGATAATCGGGACGTCGGGGCCGACTCTCTCGCGGACCATTTTGATGGCTTCAATAACAGCGGGGATTCTGCCGGTTGCTTTTAAGTCCGGCTTTGCGGCCGCGTCAAGCATGTCGGGTTTTTCGTAGGGGTGCGCAATAACAGAGGGTTGTCTGTTCTTTGTACCCATGTTGACTTCACAGCCCATTGCTTCGGCAAGAACAGTTAAACAGTACGGAACACGAACGGCTTCGAGGCCTGCAATTTCGTGTGCTGCAATCGCAAGGTCTGCCATCATTTTGGCATCCGATTGAGATTCCGGCCACGGTGCATTGACTGCGTCCATTAATTCAACAGTACCGGTCTGTGTTACGGAAACACAGGGCGTCTTTTCAACAGCTTCGCCATTTAAGGCTTTGAGTAAGTTTTCTTTAAGTGTCATGACTTTTCAATCCTTCAAAAAATTGTCAAATACCCTATAACATTTAGATTATTAACTGTTACGGACGGTAATTGCAAATTAATAATACATATAGAAAATAACAACGTGATTATAAAGATTTTGATTTTTAAATCCGAATCGCCCGATACCGAAAATATGGGAAAAGCAAACGGTTCGAACAAAATTTTGCCGTAATAAAACATTATAATTGACAAAATGATTGTCGGAAGAATTGACAGTAAAAGAAGAATAAACGAAAATGAAAATGAAAGAAATGAGGTAAGGTGAAAGAAGAGAAATAAGAGGTGAAAAATCGGGAAGAGAAAAGAAAAAGAAAAAAGAATATAGAATAAAACCATATTTAAAGAATCAAAAAAAAAATCAAAACGGACAGGCACATTAAGGATGTGAAAGAATCAACAATAATCTTCGTTCCGTTATCATTTTAATTTCCGTTGCCGTCGGAATTATAATCGGCCAAATTGATTTTATCAGCGCTTATTCGGCTTACCTGATCGAACCGTTTCTGATGATTATGCTTTTCGGCGTTTTTCTTCAAGTTGATTTAACGGGACTTAAAAATTCTTTTAAAAATACGCGATTCGCCTCGCTGACCGTTTTAATCAATTTCATATGGACGCCGCTTTTCGCTTGGTTTTTAGCTTCCGTTTTTCTGCGCGGCGAACCCGATCTTCAAATCGGATTTTTAATGCTGATGGTCACCCCGTGCACCGATTGGTATCTTCTTTTCACCGACATGGCCAAAGGAAACGTCAGCCTCGGCGCCGCTCAGCTCCCGCTCAATCTGATCTTACAGATTATTCTGCTTCCCGTCTACCTTCTCATCTTTGCCGGAAGCGTTGTCGACATCGAAGCAATAACGCTTCTCAAAAGCATTTTAATCGTTCTCCTGATTCCGTTCGCTCTGGCAAACATTTTCAGATATTTCTATGTCAAAAAATACGGCGAAAAAGGCCTGGAAGATAAAATTCTGATTCACAACGACAACATGCAGTTTGTTTTTTTGAATTTGGCAATCATTGCGATGTTTGCTTCCCAAGGCCGTCTTCTGCTTCAAAACCCCGAACTTCTTCTGATTATGCTGATTCCGGTCGTTTTGTTTTTCGCCGTCAATTTCATCGGCGTTCAGCTGGTCGGAAGAACGCTCGGAATGTCTTACGAAGACACAACCGCCCTGAATCTGACAACGCTTGCCAGAAATTCGCCGCTTTCACTTGCAATTGCCGTCTCCGCGTTTCCCGGTCATCCGATGATTGCATTGGTTTTAGTCATCGGACCGCTGATTGAACTGCCGATTCTGACAATCATCGCGCGCGTTTTGCTTTGGATCCGGCCGAAATACAAAACGTTCGGGAAAAAAGAGAAAATGAAATGCGAAAGTAAAATGTGAGAATGATATGAAAATAAAATGCGAAAATAAATATGAAACCTTAAAAGCAGAAATCAGACTGCTTCCGCCGATTTTTCTCTTTTCAAATTCTCTTCATTTTCAAGCCGCGTCAATTCTTTCATTTCACGGTAAACGAAAACAAAAGCAATAATTGCCGCGATGCCGTCTGAAATCGGCCCGGCATACAAAATGCCGTCAATGCCGAAATAAATCGGAAGAATCAAAAGCAGCGGAATCAGCAGAATAACCTGACGGATCATCGCAAGGAAAATGCCTTTATGAGACTTACCGATTGCGGTAAAGAGAATGGACGAAGCCGGCTGAATGCCGACGACAATCATCATCATGAGGAAAATCCGGCAGAAACGGACGGCAAATTCGAAATAAAGGTCGCTGCCGTCGCCGAATATTTTAATGATTTGAAGCGGGAAAAGCTGGAAGCACAGGAATGAAACAAACGAAATCAGCAAAGAAATGCCGATGACCAGTTTGAAAACCTCTTTGACGCGGCCGTAATTTTTCGCGCCGTAATTGTATCCGGCAATCGGCTGACCGCCTTGAGCGATGCCGATGATGATTGAAATGAAAATCATGCTGACTTTGGAAATGACGCCCGCAACGGCCAGCGGAATTTCACTGCCGTAAACGGACAGACCGCCGTAATAGGTCGCCGTGTTGTTGAGGATAATTTGGACGGCCATCATTGCGATTTGGTTCAAAAAGCTGGAAGCGCCGAGATAAAGAATCGGCTTGACAATGCCCCATTTCAAAAGAAAATCATTCTTTCCGATCGAAACGGATTTCATTTTCCGGAAATAAACGGCCGCCATCAGGAACGAAACAACTTGACTGATAACAGTTGCCCAGGCAGCGCCGGCAATGCCCATGTTAAGCCCGAAAATGAAGACGGCGTCCAAAATGATATTCAAAACGGCGCCGGCCAATAAACAATACATTGAATATTTCGGACTGCCGTCGGCACGGATCATGTTGCTCGCGCCGGTTGAGAAAATCAAAAACAGAATGCCGTAAGAGGTAATGGAAATGTATTCAAGCGCCAGCGGAAAAACCAACTCGGTCGCGCCGAACAAAGTGACAAGCTCATCCAAAAACATGTGAATGACGACAAGCATAATCAAACCCGATGCGGTCAGCAGAAACAGCGCGTTCCCGACAACCTTTTTCGCACGCTCCCGATTCCCTGCGCCGAGATAAAGATTAAAATTCGAAGCGCCGCCGACACCAAACAAAAGACCGAGCGCCGTTGCAATCGTCACGAGCGGAAAAGCCACATTTGTCGCCGCGTTTCCGAGCATGCCGACACTTTGGCCGATGAAAATCTGATCGACAATATTATAGAGAGCGCCGACGAGCATCGCGATAACGCTGGGAACCGCAAATTTGAACAGCAATTTCCGAACATCTTGTGTTCCGAGAATGTTTCCGCCCGTATTTGATTTCATCTCACTCATAATTGCCGCCTGAATCAATTTGATTGTTTTTAAAAGAAAAACCGAAAGGTCAAAAAGAAAAACAAAATAAACTAAAAACAAACAAACTCAAAGTCGTATATATAACCGACTGATAATCAAATACGAAAACGGAAGTTGTTTTTGACTCGTGTTTTTGAAAAAATGTACCGTTCGCGCGCGGCGAAGGGCAGACAAGAAACAAAAAAGTGAACAGCAAAACAAAAAAACGAATGAGTAAAAGCGAAACAAAAAAACAGAAATGAGCAAAATCAAAAAAACAAAATGAGCAAAATCAAAAAAACAAAATGAGCAAAATCAAAAAAACAAAATGAGCAAAATCAAAAAAACAAAATGAAACGCGGACAGAAATCCTGTCCGCAATTTCAGCAACAAGAAACAAGGTCTTGTTTTAAATTTACAAGCTGTAGTTTTCCGGTTTGAAGACAGGGACTTCTGCGGTGTATTTTGCCATACAGTTTTCGATGAACGCTGCGCTCTCGGCAGGGAGTGCTGCAAGGTCGGCTTTGATTTTGTTCAAAGCGTTGGTTTCGAATTTTGTAAGGATTAACTTGCCGCTGTCGATACCTTCCTGGACAATGTCGCAGCAGATTTCTGCGGCTGCTTTGGAGCGGAGGTATGTGTCGTTCCCGTTTGCAGCGATTGCTTCACCGACACGGTATGCGTTGTCGTAAGCAAGGACATAGGGCTGCGGGTCTCTGTATTTGTCGGAAAGCATGAGCAAATCTCTGAGGACTTTTTCGTTGCCGGTCTTAAGAGCCGTGTTCATGAGAGCACAGTCGTAGGCGAGGGTTTCGACCCAAACCTGAACGGTTGTGCCGCCGAATTCGCCGTGGTATTCAACGGATTCGTTGGACCACATGTCACAGCACTGCATGGCAAGGTTGCCCATAACGTCAGAGTGCGCACAGGTGGAGGATTTGCCTTCCTGAGTGATCGGAACACCGGAGATGGCCTTGATGATGATGTTTTCGTAACCGCAGTCTTTACCGGGGCCGGTTGCGCCTGCTTCATATGCTGCAAGGGATCTTGCGGCGGAAATACAGCGGGCAACGATGGCTGTGGTGTGCGCGAGGTTTTTGTCAAGGAGACCGCCTGCGATGAACATAGCCGTGTTTGCCTGGGAACAGTCTGTGTCGCCGGCGGAAACAACATTGTTCTTCTTTGCGATGTCTGTGATCTGCTGCCAGAGGAAGTCCATGTCGTTTGTACCGAGGACGCCGATGGAGAAAAGCATACCGGCTGTGTCGTCACGAACGATTGCATAGTCGAAAACTTCTTTGCCGCCCATAGATTCGATGGACAGAAGGTCAGCGCCCTGTGCGGCACACTGATCGAAGGATTCCAAGATCTCGGGTGCTTTTGCGCGGAGAGCCAAGTATTCGCGGTCTTCTCTTAAGTCAGCAATGGTGTGTCTGAGCGCGCATTTGATGCCGTATTCTTCATGGTATTCTTCCATGATGGACTTCTGGACGTGTGCGACTTCTGCGCCGACAGCCGGATTGACTGTGAGCTGCTGAACGTGTTCTGTTTCGAGAACAACTGTGGGTGCACCGATCTGAACAAGTCTGGCCATTGCGTCTTTTGTGATTCTCTCGTATTCTTTAACGAGTGCTTCTGTGGAGACACTGGATTGGGGTCTCGGAGCGTAGTTCAATTCCGGAATTGTGTAACCTGCGCCGATTTCAAGACCGAGGCCCGCTTTGACCGGGAACTTACATTTACCGAAGATCATTTCGTCTGCATTGGCGTACGCCATTTTTGTGTATCTGTTAATTGCCATTTGTTTGCCTCCTTAGTGGTGGTGGAATTCTTCTCTTAATTTACCGATGTCTGCACCGTTCTTCAAAATGTAGTTGGCAAACTTGGGAGCCTGTGCTGCTTCTTCACCGTAAACGCCGAGGCTGTAGCTTTCGACGAATTCCTGGTTAACAGCACCGCCGCCGCATGCGAACGGGATGTTAAAACCTTTTTCAATGAGCTTGTCATTGACTTCTTTGAAAGCGTACATGGTGGTTGTCATCAAAGCTGTTCCTGTAATCATAACAGGTTTGTGTTCGACGGCGGCTGTAACGACTTCATCGGTCGGAACATCACGGCCAAGGTCGACGACATCAAATCCGTCTGCTCTGAGAAGAGCGGCGACGATGTTTTTACCGATGTCGTGAACGTCACCTTCTGCAGCATGGCAGACGACAACGCCTTTTGCTTCGGGGACTTCTTCGGTCTTTGATTTACAATATTCGATACCTTCAAGCATAGCGTCAGCGGACATCATAACATTGGGGAGGAAAATGATACCTTGATCGTAAAGTTCTGAAACCAATGCCATACCCGGAAGAAGTGCTTCGTCGATGAGTTTGAGCGGAGCTTTGCCGGCATCCAAAAGGGAGTCCAATGCTTCGATAACATCATCTTCTTCGCCTTCATAAATTGCGACGGCCACTGCTTTGAGAAGCGGGTCTTGCGGATAAAGCTGTTCTGCTGCCTCATCAGGTGTCATGGTTTTTTCCATAGCCACATTGTATCTGACAAGGACGTCTGAAATATCTTCTTTATTAAAGTCTAACATTTTATTCATCCTGCTTCAGACAAAATTACACACAACCATGTTGTAACTCAATACAACTAAAGTGAATTTTGCGCTGCTAAGCAGATGTAGATTTGCGATATAGTTATTAAGGTTTATGCAAAAAGTACAACGGCGTTGTAATAATCAGCGCGATTAGAATTTTTCAAGAGTTTTGAAAAATTAAATTGTTATGGGGAAACTGAAACAAATAACTGAAGAAATTATATATTTTTTCCAAATATTAAAAAAAAAATTAAAACTCGCTTGATTTCGGAAAAAAATTGCAAAACATTTGTCATGACAAATCATTAAATGTCATCAAAATTTTTGATTCATTGAATATTCACAAATTAACTTGATTTATTTATAAAAACAATAACAAGAGATAGAAAATCCGGAGAAATTCAAAAATTCCGTTTTTTGCCCTACGGGAAAAAATGCCGCAGCTCAAAATTAAGAAAAAAACGGCCGAACAAAAGAAGCAAAAATTTAGACCGTCTGAATTCAATTTTCAATATCAACAAAATTAAATTTAAAACGCATCAATAAAAGAAAAACACAAAAAATCCGAACAAAATTTGTCGGATTTCCGCAAAAAAATGATTCAAAATTTTCAATTTTCTCCGATTTTTTTCAATTCGGATTTTTCCCCTAATTTTCTTCATTTTTTACAATTTTCTTCATACTTTCAGCATTTTTCATATTTTTTTCAGCATCAAATTCTTCAACATCAAATTCTTCAGCATCAGGTTCTTCAACATCTTTTGCTTTTTTCCGGATTGATAAATTTCACGAAATCCGGAATTTTATCCGCCTGAACATCAAACCTGGATGTTCCGACGCCGACGAAAGAAATTTTGGTTTCATACGGGATGTCTGCGCCGGTCTGAAGAGCTTTTTCGGTATAAGACACGCTGATCTGATTTTCCTGCAGGCCTGTTTTAAGCATTTTAGAAAGAACATAATCATTTCCGAGCCGAATTGCTTTTTCATGCGCTTCGGAATAAGAAGCAAAAGATTCGCTGCGGCCGCTGTGGAACAAAAGGAATTCTGTTATCGGCACATCGTCTTTTTCATAAACATTCTTTTTGATCAAAACGTCTGTTCGATAAATACCGTTTCCGACAAGCGCTCCGACAGCGTTTCCGACATCAGAGAATTCGGGCGTCAGGATTTCGGCCTGAATCAGATTGCCGATTTCACAGGCGTACGCGGCCGACGGCCCGCCGATTAGGACAATCGGAATGGAAACGGCAAATTTGGTATCATAGCTGCCGGAAAGCACTTTTTCAACATCTTTCTTTGAAATGCCGGGAACAAGGTATTCAATCAAACTGGAAGCCATGTTTAAAGCGACTTGTTTTTTTGTAAAAACGGCCAATTCTTCCGCGCTTTTATAACTCAGGCGTTCAAGCTTCTGAGCGCCCAAAAAAGCTGCTTCCGTATTCCATTCATTGTAGTCGCCGAGAATATGAAGCGCGTCCGTCGGCGTAAAACCGATCGGCTGAATCAGGCGCTTCTTGACAAGCGCATCTAAAACCGATGCCATCGGCATTTTTTTATCCAGCCGCTCAAACATATCCCACCAGGAAACCGGGAAATCGGAATCGATAATGCCGTAAACCAGCTCTTCGAGCGTTGTCATTTCAATCGGCGGAAACGCCGTTTTGACATAAAAAACGGAAGGCAGAATGAACTGAGAGATATTTTTCCGCGGCGGAAGTTTGGTTTCTTTGAGTTTTTCCAAGAAGCCGGGATACAAAACCGCCGCCCGGCAAAGCGGCATAACGCGAAGCGGACCGAGATAGATTTTCCGGTTCGGATCGTCGGTTGCATAAACATGACTGTCGCCGCCGGTGGCAACCGTTTCCATCCGGATGGCTTTCACGCGCGTCGACCAGCCGCCGACAACGGCGCCGGACTCATTCATTTCAGGCAGGCCGTCCCGGACGAGCGCGACGTCCGTGCTTGTGCCGCCGATGTCAATCATCGCACACGTTTTTAAGCCCGAAAGATAAGCAGCGCCCATCAAACTTGCCGCGGGTCCCGAGAAAATGGTTTCAATCGGTTTTTCAAGCGCTTCTTCGATGCTGACGGCCGACCCGTCGCATTTGAGCATGAGAAGTGTTGCGTTCATACCGATATTTTCCATTTCCAAAACAATTGATTTTGTAAAATTGTAAGTGATCGGAATCAACTGAGCATTTAAAAAAGCTGTCACCGCGCGCTCATAAGCGCCGAGATCCTGCGATAATTCGTGACCGCAGACAACGGGATGACCGGTCAGTCTCAAAATTTCTTCTTTGACGCGAAGCTCGTGATCCGCATTTCGAATGCTGAAAAGCGAAGAAACCGCAAACGCCGAAACACGGTCTTTGACGGAAAGCGCAAACTCCCGAACTTTTTCAATGTCCAGCGGTTTTAATTCTTCGCCGTTGCTGTCGTGGCCGCCGCTGACAATGCAATACATCTGCGCCGGCAAAACTTCCGGAATATTGTAGTCGCCCACCATAATCAAGCCGACGGGAAAACCTTTGTTTTCCAGGATTGTGTTTGTCGAAAGCGTCGTTGAAAGGGAAACGATGTCGACTTCTTTTAATTTATCCGGATCCAGCAAACGGATGGATTGTTTGATGCCCCCGATCGGATCGGGATAAGTTGTCAGCGCTTTGCCCGCTTCAATCACCGCGCCGTCCTCGTCGCGAATTAAAACGGCATCCGTATACGTTCCGCCCGCGTCAATTCCTAAACTGTAAACCATATTTTTCACCGTTATTGTTTTTATTTATCAAGAAATTCTGAATCGGAAATATCCGAAAAATACCAACGTAATAAGAATGATTTTTAATAATCTAAATGGGTCTCAATAGTATATCAATTTTTTACAAATTATGGAAATGCAAATTGAAACAAATTACAAATTGCGGCAAATGCAAATGAATGCGTGAACAAACGCAAATAATAAACAACTGTAATTGAAAATAAAATTAAACAATGAAACAAAATAAAACAAATAAAAAGAGGGATAAAAATCCCTCAATTTAAAAAACGGTGCTTAATCAGCACGGGAGTTTGTAGCCGGTTTCATTCAAAACGATAGACATCGCTGTGTAGAACGCAACAAGTCCCAAAATCAGAGCCAAAACACCTGCAACTGTCGCAACAAATGCAATTCCCGTAAAGTAGAAAATTGCGGTGACGATAAAGACAAGCGCAAGAAGCGCAAAAACGGCAATCAGGAATTTGGCTTTCAATTTAATGACACCGAAAAGCATTGTGCCGGCCAGAAGAGCCCAGATCAGCAAGTAGATGCCGATGCTTGTTGCACTTGCCGGATCAGAGCCGAACGGTGCGATCAAAATGTAGGCGAAACTGATCCAAAACATACCGAATGCACAGAATGCAACCGTTTCAAAAGTGTTTCCTTTCTTAAAGGCCATTAAGCCCGCGCAGAATTGAGCGATACCGCCGACGAAAATTGACATGGAAATTAATGCAAGTGCATCTGCAAAAAATCCAAGATCAAAAAATGCCAGCATGATGGTTGTCATACTGAAACCTGTCAATCCGAGCGCGCCCGGCGTTGCCCATGAATCACATATTCTAACCACTTGTTCAGATTCAGACATTTGTAAAAATCCTCCAAATATTTCTAAACAATTTAACCATATTTTTTAACCAATTTTAGAAAGTATAGACTACACACATTGGACTATACTCTGACACACACACCGAAAAATCAGTATACAGAGAATGAAATTAAAACACACAATTTAATTTCAAATAAACTGTCCTTCTTCGGTAAATTCAAAAAAGAGAATCAGCTATTATAAACCTTTCACCCAAAGCGGATTTAAAAAACTGATTCAATAACGCTCGATTTTTATAAAAATCAATGGCGAGTAGTGCCGATAACAATTAAGACAAATGACGAAACAGATTTCCCAAAAATGCTTCTTTTTTCGACAATTGCGATATGAAAAAAACAAAGCGGTTTTAAAAAAATAGGATGACATGAAAATAACAATTAAAAAATAACACAAATGAAAATGAAATAAAAATGAAATAAAAGAAAAACAACGAACCGAAACAAAAAATAAATGAAACGAACAAAAACAAAAGAAAAACACAAAACCGGCAATTACAAACAAAAATGTGAAATCAAAAACGTGAAATCAAAAATCTGAAATCAAAAATATAAAAGAAAATAAAACCGGCATTAATGCCGATTTTCTGTGATTTGAAATGCAAAACTTACATCGGCAGCTTGTAGCCGACTTCGTTTAAAACGATCGCCATTGCCGTGTAGAATGCGGCCGCGCCTAAAAGAAAAGCGCAGAATCCGGCGGCAAAACCGAGAGCGGAAATTGCAACGAAATGGGAAGCAGCGGTGACGAAGAATGTCAAAACGAGCAAAGCAAAGACAACGATCAAAGCTTTAACGCCCATTTTCAATGTTCCGAAGAACAAACCGAGACCGAAAACGCCCCAAAGCGTCAAATAAAGGCCGAGCGCAAGATCGCCGGCACCGGCGGCGCCGAACGGCGTGATTAAAATGTATGCAAAACTGAGCCAAAAGACACCGAATCCGGTAAAAGCCACGGTTTCAAATGTGTTTCCTTTTTTCCAGGCCATCATGCCTGCAAGCAGCTGAGCCAATCCGCCGACAAAAATGGCCATTGCAATCACGGTCAAATTTTCGGGAACAATGCCCATATTGTGAAAACTCAGCGTCAGTGTTGCCAATGAAAAACCTGTTAAGCCGAGCGCACCCGGATTGCCGGTTGTGTCGGCGATTTTAATAACCTGTTCACTCATAATTTTTCCTCCATGAACGATGAAAAATTCACGTTCACTTTTTTTCAAAATGATCAATTACCGTTTTAAAACAAATACGACAGAAAAATTCACCAAGCCGGCAAATTTATCCCGAAAAGAAAATTGGGATTTAAAAGTCTTTCAGTCAAAAAATGTCTGAAAAAACAGAATCTGGATCCGTTAAAAGAAAAATAACCGACAGCGTGAGACTGACGTATTCGAAGTCGATTATTGACGTAAAAAGACAACAAGAGACAAATCAAATTTACGACGATTTCAAACATTCAAAAAGAATCAAAAACAGAAAAAAATCAAAGTCAAAAAACGAAAGCCAAAAAATCAAAACTGAAAAAGTTAAAAAGTCAAAATAAATTAAAAAATCAAAATAAATTAAAAAATCAAAAAATTGCAGCAAAATCCAATTGAAATCCATCAAATCAGCCTTCGGATTTTTGATTGTTTTTGAAAATGGAGCGGTTCGCGCGCGGCCGGCACACAAGAAAATAAAACAAAGCCCAAAGTGTAAAACACAAAATGTAAAACACAAAACGTAAAACACAAAACATAAACCCAAAAGGTAAAACACAAACATAAATTCTGATGCAAACACAAAACGCAGCCGCTAAACCGCAAAAACCGATGAAAGAAAAGAAAAAAAAGAAATGGGGGAAAAAAGAAAAAACGAGGATGAATGTTTTTTAAAAATTTGAGATATTTCTAAGAGGTTTAAAGATTGCAATTTGGCTTGGTGATATTTGAAAGGTTGAGAGGTTAAGTGAGTTTTTCGTGTTTGTTGATTCTGTATTATATTAATTCGTTTAATTAATCAGATTAATTAATTAAAGCAGGAGTGTTCCTGAAAATAAAAAGAAACGGCAGACATAAAGTCTGCCGAACCATTTTTGATCAGGAAATTTAAAGGACGTAGTTCTCTGTCTTGAAAACCGGAACTTCTGCCTTGTATTTGGCCATGCATTCGTCGACGAATTTTGCTTTTTCTGTCGGGAGTGCTGCCAAGTCTTTCTTAACGGCATCGAGTGCGTTAAGTTCGAATTTGGTCAAGGACAGCTTGCCGCCTTTAACACCCTCGTCCAAAATCTTGCAGCATTCTTCTGCTGCTGCTTTTGCACGGAGGTAGGTGTCATTGCCGTTCTTTGCGATTGCTTCACCGACACGGTATGCGTTCTCGTATGCAAGCACATAGCCCTGGGGGTCTCTGTATTTGTCGGAGAGTGCGAAGAGGTCACGGAGGAGCTTCTCGTTGCCTGTCTTCAAAGCAGTGTTCATCAAGGAACAGTCGTATGCAAGTGTTTCGACCCAAACCTGAACGGTTGTACCGCCGAATTCACCGTGGTATTCAACGGATTCGTTGGACCACATGTCACAGCACTGCATGGTTAAGTTACCCATAACATCGGAGTGAGCACAGGTGGAAGATTTACCTTCTTGTGTGATCGGGACACCGGCAATGGATTTAACGATGGTGTTTTCATAACCGCAGTCTTTACCCGGACCGGTTGCGCCGGATTCGTATGCTGCAAGAGTTCTTGCGGCTGAAATACAGCGGGCAACAATGGCCGTGGTGTGTGCTAAGTTCTTGTCGAGGAGACCGCCTGCAATGAACATTGCAGTGTTTGCCTGTGCACAGTCTGTGTCACCGGCTGCGATTCTGCCTGTCTTCTTGGCGATGTCTGCGATGTTCTGCCACACGAATTCCATGTCGCTTGTACCGAGGACACCGATACCGAACAAAACACCGGCAATGTCGTCACGAACGATTGCGTAGTCGAAAACTTCTTTTCCGCCCATGGATTCGATGGACAGGAAGTCAGCGCCTTGCTTTGCACACTGTTCGAATGCTTCGAGCATGACATCATTCTTCGGGCCGCGGAGAGCGAGATAGTCTCTGTCTTCGCGAATGTCACCGATTGTGTGTCTGAGACCGCACTTTACACCGTATTCTTCATGGTATTCTTCGAGAATTGTTTTCTGAACATGAGCGACTTCAGCACCCCAGCTCGGGTTGTTGGACATCTGCTGGACGTGTTCTGTTTCTAAGACGACGGCAGGAGCACCGATCTGGACAATTCTTGCCATTGCGTCTTTTGTGATTCTCTCATATTCTTTAACGAGTGCTTCTTTGGAAACACCGGCCTGGGGTCTGGGAGCGTAGTTTAATTCAGGGATTGTGTATCCTGCACCGATTTCAAGGCCTAAACCGCCTTTAACCGGGAACTTTGCTCTGCCGAAGGTCATTTCGTCTGCATTTGCGTATGCCATCTTTGTGTATCTGTTAACTGCCATTTTTGGTGCCTCCTTAGTGGGTGTGGAATTCGTTTCTCATCTTTGCAATGTCCGGGCCGTTCTTCAGAATGAAGTTTCCGAATTTTGCAGCTTCTGCTGCTTCTTCACCGTACACACCAAGGCTGTAGCTTTCAACGAATTCTTGGTTAACAGCACCGCCGCCGCAGGCGAACGGAATCTTTAAGCCTTTCTCAACAAGTTTGTCGTTAACTTCTTTGAAGGCATACATGGTTGTTGTCATCAAAGCTGTTCCTGTGATCATGAGCGGCTTGGCTTCTGCTGCCTTTGCGACAACTTCATCAACAGGCACATCACGGCCAAGGTCAATGACTTCAAAGCCGTCTGCTCTGAGGAGCGCTGCGACGATATTCTTGCCGATGTCGTGGACGTCGCCTTCTGCAACGTGGCAGAGAACGGTTCCTTTGGCTTCGGGAATTTCTTTGGTCTTAGATTTACAGTAGTCTATGCCTTCAAGCATGGCATCGGCGGACATCATAACGTTGGGAAGGAAAATGATACCCTGGTCGTATAAGGAAGAAACGACGGCCATACCGGGGAGAAGTGCTTCGTCAATGAGTTTGAGCGGGTCTTTGCCTGCGTCCAAAAGTGCATCGAGTGCGTCAATGACATCGTCTTCTTCGCCTTCATAGATAGCGACTGCCACTGCTTTTAACAGTGCGTCCTTCGGATAAAGCTGCTCTGCTGCTTCGTCGGGGGTCATGGACTTCTCCATGGCCACGTTATATCTGACAAGAATTGTTGCAATATCTTCTTTTTTAAAGTCTAACATATTAGATTCTCCGTTTCGATCTGTATTTACGGGAGAGCGGGGGAGAACAACCACACATTCTATAATAAACGGTCCTCGGGTTTCACAAACGTTTTAAAAAGGATTTCAAACACACACACACGAAATTCCCTTGTTAAACCGCACGTTCAAATTGTTCCATGCACATACACACACATTATAATGTACATTTCACACACACTGCATAATTGAGGACCAAAATAGTTCTTTTCTTTCAGGCGGAACACCCGGCTGATCTCAAAGAGTTTATTTGGCTGTATTTTTACCGTATTCTCCAGTCACGAACCATACACGTAAAAGCAATAAATTATGCTTCTACAATATTCTAATTGGCTGATTGAAGTATATACATTAACCGCCCCTTTTTTTTTCGAAGCGGTGCTTTGAAGTTCGGGGACGAAAAAAAATCTGAAAACAATTTAATTTTACGATAATTCGACCGTTGCCGTTTAAAAAAACGACAAATGGGTTAAAAAAGTTGAGTTCGGAAAAAACACATAAAAATAACGTCAAAATTTTTGATAGTTTGAACGAATATAATTTTTTAAAAAACTACTAATTATTCGGAAATAATCCGAAAAATCGAATAAATTTCATAAAAATGAAATCAGAAAAAAGCAACCGGAGGGTTAGATATATATACCGAATTAAACCCGCTTACGATTTTAAAAAGCAGTCATAAAATAACCAAATAACTCAAAAATAACAAAACGCTTGTAATTTTCCGGCAGACGCGATAAAAAAAGGACAGTATTAAAAAACAAAGCGAAAATTGAAAATCATCCGCAGAATAATCCGAAGAATCGAACGATCAATGAATAATGACGGCAAACAATCAATGAATAAATGACGACAAACAATCAATGAATAAATGACGACAAACAATCAATGAATAAATGACGACAAACAATCAATGAATAAATGACGACAAACAATCAATGAATAAATGACGACAAACAATCAATGAATAATGACGTCGAACAATCAATGAATAAATGACGACAAACAATCAATGAATAAATGACGTCGAACAATCAATTGAATAAATGACGCGGCGAATAAGTAATAATAAAATAACGGGCAAACTATAAATAAACAGCGAATAAAATAAAGGGAAAATGTATCGCTCAGATACCTTTCCCGATTTCACTTTTTCTGAGCCAGTCGATATCGGACTGATAAAGTTCGCGCAAGTCTTTCAGGCCGAGCTTCAGCATGGCAACGCGGCTGACACCGAGACCCCAGGCCAAAACGGGCTCCGTAATGCCGAGCGGCGTTGTGACTTCTTTTCTGAAAACGCCGGCGCCGCCGAGTTCAACCCAGCCGAGGCCGTCAATCCAAACTTCAGGCTCAACGCTCGGTTCGGTGTACGGGAAATAACCCGGACGGAAACGGACTTCTTCAAAGCCCATTCTGTTGTAGAATTCTTTTAAGCAGCCGAGGAGATCGGCAAAGCTCATGTCTTTGTCCATGACGACGCCTTCCAGTTGTTCGAATTCGGGCGTATGTGTCGGATCAATGGTTTCGCGGCGGTAAGCGCGGTCAATGCAGAAGGCTTTGACGGGGCCGACCGGATTGTCCGCCAAATATTTGACCGTCACGGATGTGGTGTGCGTTCGAAGCACATCTTTTTCGGCAATTTCCGAGCTCCAGCGTCCGCCCCAGCCGCAGGATCCGGTTTCGCCGCCGTTTTCATGAACGGCACGAATCTTGTCGACATACTTCTCAGGCGTCTCAGAGCGGGAATCCAAGTGGAACGTGTCCTGCATTTCTCGGGCCGGGTGATCCTGCGGCTGGAAAAGTGCGTCGAAATTCCAAAAGGAAGATTGAATGATGTCGCCTTTAATTTCCGTAAAACCCATTTCCAGGAAAATCTGGCGCATCTGGTCAATGAGGCGCTGATACGGGTGCGCTTTGGCGCCGTAAATCGGCTTCACGGGTTTTTGAACTTTATACGGGCGGTAATATTTGTTTTCCCAATCGCCGCTTTTCAAAAGTTCGGGCGTGATCTGCGCGATTTCTTCAGTAATTTCAATGCCTTTGGAAGCGTAAGATTTGCCGGCGGCCGTAATCAAGATGCGGCGCGTCGTATATTCTTCTTTGTCCAAAAGTTTGCGTTTTAAAAGATCGGAAATGACTTTTTCGGAAGCCAATTCGGCCGGCAATTCAAAAACCGGATCAAACGTATTGTTTTCCAAGGAATTTTCATACAGGTCGCTGAGAACTTCTTCGTCCTGTCCTTTGGGCGCGCTGTCCGCCGGCACCAAAACGCCGTCTTCGATTTTCGCCCATTTCTTTTTCAGAAGCCAGCCTGTTGCAATGCCGACAAGCTGCGGCGAAAATGAATTCCTGAGATCTTCAAGCGGCGTTTCCCCTTCAAGACTGTCAATAATTTGCCTTTCCGGAAGCCCGGCTTCGGCGTATTCCTTACCTTCGCCGGATAAACCGTAAAGTTCGGTCGTTTCTTCATCGACTTTGGCCAGCCCTTTTTCTTCCAACAAAAAAGCCGCCTGCATCGAAGCGTCACCGTTCAAACTCGAAATCTCGACAATATCCTTTAATTCCGCCGTCTCGAGCTCATTCAAAGCCAGCAGGACCTTTTTCTCATTATTCGTTAAATCGTAATCCGTCATTTCAAAACACCGAAAGATTAAGACATGTATTAATTTATTCCCTAAATGAAACTCATCTTTTATATTCTCTGCCATTTCATTGCTGAAATTGAAAAAGAGTTTATTGAAAAATTGCTGAAAATTATTAAAAATTGCTGAAATTATTGAAGGCTGAAAATTGTTGAAAATTGTTGAAAATTGTTGAAAATTATGAATAACTGAAAATTATTGAAAATTATTAAAAATTGTTGAAAATGGCTGAATATGCTAAAAATGATTGAATCATTCGATTAAGATGAGGATCATGAATAAAATCATGATGATTTATGTTTCAATTGTTTTCAGCGTACCATTCATTGTATTCGTCAAACAGCGGGACGCCTGCGATATAGGAAATTTCCCAGATGTCCGGACGCAGTTCTTTCATGATGTCGTGTTCCGGAATCACACTGACGCCGCGCCTGCAGTGTGAAATGACGGGCCTGCCTTCGGGAAGCGCCATGTAAAGCGCGTCAATTTCGTCTCTGGTGAGCTCTTCAATCGGAATGTGAACGGCCCCTTCAAAATGAACTTCGTTGTAAAATTCCGTCGCCCTGAGGTCGACAATGACCAAATCTTCCGTCCCTTTCATGTAAACCAGCGAAAATTCGGGAGACAACCCGCCCCAATCGCGCTGCTCCCCTTGGTCCTCCGGGATTCCCGGAACGAAAGAAGCATTACCGCTGTCGGAATCAAGGCACCCCGCGAATAATCCGGCGCAGCATATAAGCAAAAACGCACAAAACAACAATTTCTTCATTTTCATCATCTCTTTATCAATATATACCCTGAACTTTTTAATTTTTTTAATTTTTAAAAAAATGATTTTTGGACAAGAATCTCTTTGATTTTTCAAATAAACCCTTTGAATAAAAATAAAAATGGAAATAAAAATGAAATTCTCAATTTTTCAATAATTAAAAACAAAACAACTGTTTACCCGCGTTTGTAATCAATACCGTACAGCGGTAATTTTTCAAATGCTTCTTCTCTTTTCTGCTGAAGGTCCGTCAAAAAAGATTCCATTTTGCCGGCCGCTTTTTTCTTGCATTCGCCGCACAAAATCTTGCCGCCTTTGCATTCATTTTGAATCTGAATCAATTCGGCGTCGTCATCAACCAAATGGAAAAGATAAAGCTCGTAAACCGAACATTTGTCAAACTCGCCGCCGAGTTCACGCTGCTCGTCCGCCGATTCGCGTCCGCCGGTTTTTGCTTTCATAATTTTTTTGGCCGCCGATTTCGGCTCTTCCGAAAGCGCGATGTTGCTGTCGGGAATGCTGCTCGACATTTTGCCGCCGGTCAGACCGCTCATGAATCTGTGATACGTGGAAGCGGGAAGGATGAAAGCGTAGCCGCCATTGTTATATTCAACCCGTCTGACAATTGTTTCTAATTCAATTCTATTAATATCAACAAAAATATCAATATGTTCTTTTGAAAGCTTTGTAAGAGAAGGTGCTGAAATAGCTGAAGGTTTTGTGGATGTTGTCGAAGGCGTTGCCAAACCTAAAAGAGCCCCGCCTGCACCTCCCACAAGACCGCCTGCTGCTGCCCCAAGTAAAATATTATCAGCTAAACTACGGAATCTACTTTTAATTTCATTTTCAATAGCGACAAGAGCTTCTTGGGGCACATCTTCCCTTATAGTAATACACCAATATTGTTTACCATTCGGACCTACAGGACGATTGATGAAAAACAGACTCATTTCACCATCTTGACATCCCAATTCTTGGTCATTAACAGGTTGGATTTTATCTCTATAAACAGACTCTATGTGGTTAATAATTCCAAAGAGATCATTTTCCGGAATTTTGCCACGAATATTGAGAGAACGATCAAAAAGTTCAGTATCTACCGAATCACTAAAAAGACCACCAAAAATTGCTCCTGCAACGCCACCTAATGCCGCCCCCGTAAGTGTATTTCCAAGAACATTGCTATTATTATTGCTAGCAAGTTTATTAGAATTATTTGGGGGAAGTTGTACCGCAAATTTTTCATAAATTGCTGCATTAATTTCTCTTAATGCTTTTTCAGGGGCATTTTTTCCTCGAACACTCCAATAGGGTTTATTTGTTTTTTGATCAATGCGTTGGTCTATGGTAAACATGTCCATTTTTGTAGCAATGTCGCGCGTCAAACGTATGTGCGGGTCTTGGTCGGCACCGACCGGAACGACAACCGGAATCGGCCCGCCATAAGTTGGCAGTTGAGAATGCAAAATATCAGCGCCCTGCGTGAGTACGGCAATCATGTGCGCCAAATGTGTCTCACCTGAAAATCCGTAAATGGCAGCCATTTCCGAAAAATTGACTTTTGTTCCGAGCTCAAACGCCAAATCCTTAACAAGCGGGGACTCGGACTGGAAATAAATGCGCGTGTTTTCCGGCTGAAGGCCGAGCGCAATCAGACTTGTAATGTATTCTTCAACGCCGATTTTTTTGCATTCGTCCCAGGACAAATCCCGGACGGCATGCGCCTCGCGGTCGGCCATTCCGATGACGGCGATTCCGCCCTGCTTTTGATACCAAACAATTTGGTCCATCACCATTTTGTGACCGAAATGCGCTTTTCCCGTCGGCATGAAACCGTCCAAAACGACAAACGGTTTTTTGTTCCGGATGGCATCCGCAATCATATCGTAACCGCGGTGGCCGAAAATAATGCCTCTTCTCATGTATTTGTGCGGGTCGGGAATGTCATCCAAGACCTCCGCAAACGGCTGAATACCGAATTCGTCAAACAGTTTAGAATAGTCGCTGATTTCAGACGACTTCCACGGGTCCAATTTTTGCGCCATAAAGAATCACGTGAATTATAATGTAATAATATAGAGTGTCATTGAACATTAACAGAGTATTTCAAAATGTCTGTAATGTATATGATATAGAGTTGAGAATTTGAAATAAAAGTCATTCATTAAATTAAGCTTTTGTTGTCTATTTTCATTTGTTTCATTTTTAATGATTCTATTTTTGAATGATTCAGTTTTTGAATGATTCGGTTTTTGAATGATTCCGCTTTTGAATGATTCAGTTTTCGAATGATTCCATTTTCGAATGATTTCATTTTCAATGATTTCGTTTTGGATGTTATCACTTGTTTGAAAAATGATAAGGGGATATTCAAAAACTGCTAAAATCGGATTTGAGCAGGATTGGGAAAAAAAAAAAAAAAAAAAAAAAAAAAATGAAATCCGTTAGAACTTAAACTCATTCATCTTTTTCCTGTACTCTTCTGAAACAAAAAGCTGCAACGGCAAGTGCAAAAAGTAAAATTACCGAAGAGTTTGCCGGCGGTTCTTTTTCAGATTCCGGCTCTTTTGAAGATTCGCCCGGTGTTTTGATTTCGGAACCTGCTGTTGTTGTTTTGTGTGCTTTGTTTGTATTTGAAGAGGTGCTGCCGCCGGTTTCTTCATTTGTCAGCGGTGAAACGCGAATGAAATCGCCCGTGCCGTCAAAAGCGTTTTCTTCAATGATTACCCAGTCATCAAAATTCAAATAGCCGGTTTTTGTGATTTGAACATTTTTATTATCGGGCTGAACCGGCAGCCAAACGGTTGCCGTTCCGTCAGCGACATACGTTTCATATTTTTGAATCTCGCTGCCTGTCCATCCGAATTCTTCCAATTCGGTCAGCCTGTCCAAAGCGTTTTCCCGCGTTTCGGTTTTAAATCCGCCGGATTGAATCAAAGCGCCGGAGATGCCTGAGGCCGCTGTTTTAGAATCCGTTACAAACAAAGTGACGGGTTCAACATTTTCGGCATTGCTGCCGCCCGAATTCAAGAAATCGGCATGACCTTTATGATCACTGAAAACGGAAACGATTCCGCCTTGAATGATGACTTTTCCGTCCGCTTCAAAATCCGGAGTTTCTTGAATGTCGCCGGGATCCGGAGAATAATCGGAAGGAATATCCATATACTTTTCAGAGCGATAACCGCCGCCGATACCGCCGAAGGCAATAATATCAACATCGTCGTTCAGAATTTCAATGACGGCATTTCCGCCCGTTCCGTTATAGATGCGGCTGCCGTCCCAATCATAATATTTGTCTCTTTCGACACCAAAACCACCGGACCCGCCGCCGATTGCCGTGCCGATGCCGCTCAAACCTCCGTTTTCGGATTTGCCGCCGGCCGCAACAATTTTTCCGGAATAAATCAAAACCGACCCGTTTCCGCCGTTTCCGACATGGCTTCCCGAGCCGCCGCCGATACCGGTGCCGGCACCGCCGTATGACAATTCTCCGGCTGTTCCGCCGACTGCCGTAATTTGGCCGTCATAAATCCAAACCTCGGCATTACCGCCGGGGAAACCTTCCCGAGTATCCGAAGAATTGCCGACATCCGTGTGCGTGTATGTGCTGTCACCGCCGCCGCCGCTTCCGATCGCTGCGCCCGCGCCGCCGAAACCGTTTTTCCCGATGCTGCCGCCAAATGCTTTAATGGTTCCGTTTTGAATCAAAATCATGCTGTCACCGCCGGCATCACCGTACCATGCACCACCGCCGCCGCCGCCTCCGACCGCGGCGCCGGCACCGCCTTGACTGCGCTCGCCGGTATTGCCGCCGACGGCTTTAATTGTTCCGTTTTCAATGACAATGTCACTGGATCCGGAATAACCTCCTGGATAACTAAAGCCGCCGCCGCCGCCGGCACTTCCGACAGCTGCTCCCGCACCGCCTCTGCTTCCGAGGGGATAGGTATAACCATAATACTCGTCTTCAGCCCATTCTCCGGTATTGCCGCCGACTGCTGTTATTTCGCCGTCATGGATGATTAAACAGCAAATGCCGCTGTCCCCGCTGCTGCCTCCGGAACCGCTGCCGATTCCGGCGCCCGACCCGCCTGCGCTTGCGTCACCGGTACTGCCGCCGATTGCTTTAATTTTTCCGGAAAATATTTCGATATCAGCATCGCCGCCGTTCTTAAAATGCCCGCCGGAATCACCGCCTGAGCCGCCGCCGATGCCGCTGCCGGCACCGCCGCTGGATCTCAGATTTGTGCTGCCGCCGACGGCTTCAATATTTCCGCCGTAAATTTTGATAACTCCCTTTCCGCCGCCGCCGTTTCGGCTGCCGGAGCCTCCGCCAATACCGCTGCCGGAACCGCCGTTTTTGCCGGAGCCGCCGATTGCCGTAATTTTTTCGCAATCATAAATCGTGATTTCAGCATCACCGCCGTCATTATTGGCGCCGTTTCCGGCTGCACCGCCGCCGATTCCGTTTCCGGTACCGCTGAAATAAGAATCAGCATCGCCGCCGATTGCCGTAATTGTTCCGCCGTAAATGGCAACAACCGCACGGCCGCCGTAATTTTTGTGACGGCCGTCTCCGCTGCCGGCACCTGCTCCTCCGCCGATTCCTGTGCCGCTGCCGCCGAAAGATTGACTTGGAATCGCTCCGGCTTTTGCAAAAATCGTTCCGTTCCGAATTAAAATGACAGCATTACCGCCTTGGCTGCAAGAACCGCCGGCACCGCCGCCGATACCGGCACCGGCACCGGAATCAAAAGCTGTGTACGCCTCAGGATCTTTTTCATTTCCTTTTGTCAAACTGCCGCCGTATGCTTCAACGATTCCGTTTTCAATTGTCACAGAAGCATCGCCGCCGGCACCGCCTGCAATTTCACTTTTTTGGGAATATCCGTTTCCGCCGGCACCGCCGCCGATACCTGCGCCGGCACCGCATTCGAAATATGTACTTGAAGCAGCACTGTTGTCAATTACATCACCGCCGGTCGCTTTAACATTGCCGCCTTTAATCAGAACAGTTGCATTGCCGCCCTTGCAGGAATTGCCGCCGGCACCGCCGCCAATGCCGGCACCTGCCGCACCGCTGTTATAAACAGAAGAAGAACTGCCGCCATTCACATTAACGGAACCGCCATATGTTTCAACGGTCCCGCTTTCAATCGTAATAAGGCCGCTGTCTTCCCCTTTGACTTCTGAAACAGCACCGGCACTGCCGATTCCGGCGCCCGCGCTGCCGTCGTTTGTTCCGTTGCCGCCGTAAACAATCAGTTTTCCGCCGTCTTCTGATCGGATCAGAATTTCGCTGCCGTCCGGAACTTCCAGCCCGGCTCTTCCGTTTGCCGCAGGTTCTGTTCCGCTTTTTAAAACGTTATCGCCTTTCAGCGTCAGTCTCACATTTGCGTTTTCCAGCACAAAAACGCCTGCATTTGAATAAACGCCTGACCGGTTCAAACAAACACCGTTTATTGTGATATCAACCGCCTGTTTATTTTTCTTTCCGCTTTCAGTTTTAACAAAAATGATTCGGTCGTTCAGTTCACCGCCCGACGTTTGAGAAAGTGCAACCGATGTGCCGGCAGGATAAATTCCGGGTTTGCCTGCGATAGATATTTCGTTATTTTCCGTAATAATGACTGTAATATTTCCTTCTGCAATATCCAATTCAATGCCATCCGTTCCCGCAGCAGCCGGCAGCAGAAACAAAGACAAAATCAGGAAAAAAGCAAAAGATAAAAAATGTAACCGTTTATTTTCCATTTTTAATTCCTTCTGTAAATTTTGTTTAAATAGAAATGAATTTTAATTGAATATAAACGTTATTAAAAAATATATTGCAAATATAATAATCATGCTCGAATATTTGAAAATATATACATCAGCTATTTGAAAAAATGACGTCGACAGAGTTCTGTTTTAAAAAGAAGATACGGAAAAAAAGAAAATGTCAAAACAGAATAGAAAAATGAAAAGAAGAAATGAAGAGCAGAAAGTGAAAAGGAGAATTAAAGAGAAGAAATGGAAAAATCGAAAGGAGAAAATGCTGCCGATGAAATGTTGATTGCAGATACTAAAACAAATTTAAAATTAAAACAAAAATAACAATAAGCAGGAAGCTAACAGAAGAAAACAAGAAAACAAAAGAAAAAAAAACAAAAAAAGAATGAAAATAGCGAGGGATGGATTCGAACCATCGGTCTACGGGTTATGAGCCCGTCGGGATCTCCTGGCTACCCCACCTCGCTTCATAAAACAAATGATTTTTGACTGTTTCGATAATTGAAACAGTAATAAGAAAGCAGGTTAAAAAACGATTTCTTTTATTTATAGCTTTGTATGAGAAATGAAAAAAATTGAATGAATGTGCGAAATTCATTCAAATCAAATTCATTTGAAAGCCGAGTCATTCAAGTCAAATTCATTTGAAAGCCGAGTCATTCAAGTCAAATTCGTTTGAAAACCCGATTCATACAAGTTAAATATCGTTCTCGCCGTCCTCCTTTTCAACATAAGCGTAGCAGGCAATTGCAATCATAAACAACAAAATCACAATCGGGGAACGTCCGGGTTCAGTCGGCGGTTTTTCGGATCCGCCGCCGTCTTCCGGTCCGGCTTCCTGTCCCGGTCCCGTGGGGGGAACGGAACCCGAATCATCGGGATCTGTAACCGTTGCCGTACCTGTGCCGCCGCCTCCGCCGCCGCCGCCGTTATCTTTGAGATAAAGAACATTCAAAACGGTGTCGGCATCAAGAGTCAACGGCAAAGATTCCTGAAGTTGACCGGCCTTGTAATCGGCGGGCTGATATTCATTTATCCAATCGTCTCCGAATTCCGAAATGATCTCGGATTGCGTCAGCTTCGTGCCTTCCAATGTGATGAAAGAGTTGGTGCCGATCAAATTTGAAGTTAAAGAGTCGGCGAAATAATTGATTGTCACGGTGACGGATGTGTCTTCTTTTATGTAGAGAACATTGAAAACCGCATCCGTATCCATAACCCACGGCAAAGGTTCCTGCAATTCGCCCGGTTTGTAACCGTCGGGAATATAGAAATCCAACCAACCGACACCGATTTCGGAAATGAAATCATCTTCCGTAATTTCCGTGCCGACAACAGAATCAAAAGATTTCGTTCCGATCGGACTTGAAGTCAAAGAATCGGCGAAATAATTCACCGTCACTGTTGCAGGCGTACTGCCTTTAAGATAAAGAACATTCAAAACGGTATCGGCATCGACGGTTATGGGAAGCGGCTCTTGAAGCTGTCCGGCCTCGTAATCCGGAGGCTGATACCAATTCAGCCAATCAGCGCCGAGTTCTGAAATGAGATCGGATTCCGTGATTTCAGCACCTTCGTAAGAAAAGACATATTCCGTCGCTAAAACACTTGACTCCAAAGAGTCGGCGAAATAATTCACCGGAACAACGGCGGAGAGAATTTCGTCACCGTCGAGGAAGAAAATATCAAAATTATTGTAAGCGTTTGTAAACGGTTCCGTAAATGTTGTGTTTTCCATCACGGGAAGCGTTTGGACATATTTCATCGCATCCGACAAATTCGACGGATCGGGGTCGTTTAAATCCCACAAATAGCCTGCCGGCGCAAAGTTTCCGGTGAATATCAGATTAGATTCATCCGTCTTCTTTTGGAAATCCGCATACTGTGCCAATTCTTCCGGCGTTAAGTCCAAAAAATTGACGTTAATGTAAACAGCGCCGCCGCCTGCATTAGCCATGTTTCTCTCAAACGTCACTGTCTGGCCGCTGTTTCCCGAAACATCAACCGTTGATCCTGCCATCATGAAAATACCGCCGCCAAAGCCGCTGCTCTCATTTGCGATATTTCCGATAAATGATGTGTTTTCCGACAGTAAAACAGAAGAGTTTTGCGAAAAAATGCCGCCGCCGTTCGCGGCAACATTATTGAGAATTAAAACATCTCCCGAAATGTCAAGAGTTGAGTTTCTTGCATAAATGCCGCCGCCGCCGATATTCTCATTTGCGGCCGTGTTTTCACTGATGAGAACATCATCGGAAATTTTTGTATTTGAATTTGTTAAATACAATCCGCCGCCGGAATTTACCGCGCTGTTCTGAGCAATGGTCGTGTTGTTTTGAAGCGTCAGCTTTCCGCCCGAATAAATACCTGCGCCGCTGCTTTTTGCCGTATTTCCGGCAACCAAAACATTATCTTTCAAGAGAAAAGAGCCGAAAAAGGCAATTCCGGCACCGTTTGAAGCTTGATTTTCAAGAATTTGAACATCATCTGACAAGACGGCGCTGCCTTGAGAGTAAATGCCCCCGCCGGCTGTTCCTATCGGTGACGAAGACGAATCAACGGCTTTGTTATTTTGAATCAGAACATCATTGGAAATGTTCACAGGCGCGAAAGTAAAAATGCCGCCGCCGCCGGCAGATTTTTTAGTAGTTTCCGAAATGTAAATCGGAGTGACGATTTCAGCCGTATTGTTTGAAATGTTGACGTCGCCGAAAATATCAAAAACATAAATCGGTTCAGTTATATTATGATTTACAAAAATACCGCCGCCCATAACGGCATTGTTGCCGGAAATTTCAACGGAATCAAAAATTTCCAAACCGGGAATCGTTCCTTCTGATTGGAAAAAGTCTGAAAAAATGCCGCCGCCGGCGGATCCTTGAGCTTTGCCGCCGTAAGTAATTGTGTTGTTTGTAATTTTTGTATTTTCATAAATTTTCAGATATGAACGATGCGAGTCAATGCCGGCACCTGACGGATTTCCGTCATACCCGTCAATTGTGTTGCCGGAAATAATCGTATCGCCGCAGATATCGACAACGGATTCCAGAAGATGTATTCCGCCGCCGGAAGGTTCACCCGCTGTCGGACCGGGACGCGGATCGCTGCTGCCGACTCCGATTGCCGAGTTGTTTGAAATATTGCAGTCCCGAATGGTTAAATTGCTGTACCAGATGTTAAGACCGCCGCCGACACCGTCTCTGCAGTCTGTAATTGAAACGTTTTCAAGTGTCAGATTCGTACAATGATCAATGTAAAAACCTGAATTGTTGCAGTTGGTAATTTGAATGTCTTTGACTTGGAGATTTTTCATTTGAGGATTTTGGGATATATTTTCCAAATTTATGCCGACACCGTCAAAAAGAACATTTTCGCTTGACAGTGTGATATCGCTTCCGCTGACATTCAAAAACAGATAATAATCCGAAACGGCAAGAGACGAATTGATTTTACGGACAGTCGACGAATCTGATTTAAAAATAAGCGTTCCCGGCTTTGAATAATTGAGACCGAGCGCAGTGCCTGCAAGGCTTGAAGGATTGACAGCCGCTTTAAATTCATCTTCCGTAAAAAGATCGTCTGTGAGATCGATATCGTTTAAAAGAATAATTTCGTTATCGGCATCACCGTTTATGTTTGTTGTGTTAACTGCATCGCGAAGCTCCTGACCGTCCGAAACACGGATTGTTTCAGCAGCTGCCGGTCCTGCCGCTATAAAAAAAACGGCAAAAATCGCAAGAATTGAAATGAATAAGATTGAAATGATCTGAGCTGTTTTTACTTTTGTTTCGGTTTCCGTTTTTCTTGTTTCTGTTTTTATTGTCTTTGTTTTTGTTTTATTGAACATATTTATCCCTTCAAAATCACATTTTTACGGGGATTAATTCAAGAGAATCAATCGATGTCAATTTTAATTGCTGTTGATTCACAACAGCTGTTTAGAATTGTTTTTCGTTTTTTGCATTTTGTTTTTAATGATTGTTTTTAATGATTATTTTTAGTGATTGTTTTAACGATTTAACGAATTATTTCTAATGATGTGTGACTCATTTGTCAATCATTTTTACTGTCGCTCGTTGTCCCTGTTTTTTCTTTGCAGCCGCACCTTTGTCCTTTTTCTTCACATTTCCTTTTCCGATTCGGCTTTTTCAACATAAGCGTAACAGGCAATCGCTGTCATAAACAATAAAACAATGATTATCGGCTTGTTTGAAGCATTCGGTTCGCCCGGACTAGTGTTCTGTGAAGGGACTTGATTGGAAGGCGGAGTCCCGATGCCGGAATCGTCCGGATTTACAACTGTTGCTGATCCTGTGCCGCCGCCCGAACCGCCGCCGGAACTGCCGTTTCCCGGGTTTTCGCCGCTGTCTTTGACATAAAGAACATTCAAAACGGTGTCTGTCTTGACCGTCAGCGGCAAAGTTTCATTCAATTGGCCGGCCTTATAACCCGACGGCTGATACCAATTGATCCAATCTTTATCGCCGAACTGTGAAATGATATCGTCTTCGATTATTTCGGCGCCCTCGTAAGATTTGAAATCTTCTGTTTCTATCACGCTCGAATCCAAAGAATCGGCGAAATAATTTACCGGAACGGTGACGGATAAAATTTTTTCGCCGTCAGAGAAATAAATATCAAAATTATTGTAAGCGTTTGTAAACGGCTCCGTAAATGTTGTGTTTTCCATTGCGGGAAGCGTTTGAATGTATTTCATGGCATCCGACAAATTTGACGGATCGGAATCACTCAAATCCCAGCGGTATCCCGCCGAAGCGGAATTTTCCCTGAAGACAAGATCGGATTCATCCGTCTTTTTTTGGAAATCCCCGTAATGCGCCAATTCTTCCGGCGTTATGTCCCGAGCATCGATATCAATGTAAACAGCACCGCCGCTGTCACTTGCCGTATTTTGGCTGAATGAAACGGCCTGACCGCCGGCCCCGGAAACATCAGCCGTTGTGCCGTCCATCATGAGAAGTGCGCCGCCGAGTCCGCTCTCATTGGTTGCGTTGTTTTTTTCAAATGTTGTGTTGTTCGAAAAGGAAATAACAGATTTGTTTTGAGCAAAAATGCCGCCGCCGTTCGGGGCTGTGTTGCCGCGGATTAAAACATTTCCGGAAATGTTCGTCTGAGAAGCACTCATAAAAATGCCCCCTCCGCCGCCGCCGGTACTGTGCGCAATATTGTCGCTGATTTCAACAAAATCAGAGATTTCGGCATCAGAAAGCAAATACACGCCGCCGCCCGAACCGCCTGCTTCGTTCTGAGCGACTGTTGCATTGTTTTGAAGAACAAGAACATCCCCTTGAAAATTGATGCCGCCGCCTGATTTTTGCGCTTTGTTTCCGGAAATCAGAACTTTATCTTTCAAAGTCAAGGATTTCAACAGCGAACAAATACCTCCGCCGCTGTCTGCTTCGTTGTCAATGACTTGAACTTCGTTTGACAAAATCGTTGTGCCCTGTGTATAAAGACCGCCGCCGAGTGTGTTCATATGATTTGAAGATGTGTCAATTGCCTTATTGTTCTGAATCACAGCATTGCCGGAAATATTGACGGGCGCCAGCGAATAAATGCCGCCGCCGCGCGCAGACACATATCCGCCCGTTCCAGAATCATACATTGGAACCGTTATTTCAGCAGAATTGTTCAAAATAACGGCATCGCCTGAAATATTGAAAACGTGAGACGGGTCGGATGTGTTATAATTCAGGAATATGCCGCCGCCCTGAACGGCTGTGTTGTTGGAAATCAAAGTGTTTTCATAGATTTCCAAATCAGGCACGGTGCCTTCGAGCACATACATCGCAAAGAAAATGCCGCCGCCAAGTGCGTTTACGGCATTTTCATCGCCTGAAACTGTGTTGTCGGAAAGATTTGTGTTTCCGTAAATTTTAAGATTGGTTCTTTCAGCATAAATGCCCCCGCCTCTCGGTATTGAAGCGATTCCCGAAACTGTATTATTGCATATGTTTGTGTCGCCGCAAATTTTAACATTTGATTCCAGCATGCGTATGCCGCCGGCGCTTACGGTTGCGGTGTTATCTGAAATATTGCAGTCTTGAATCGTAACGTTGGTGTACCAGATGAAAAGACCGCCGCCGGTTCCGCTTTTGCAGTTTGTAACAGAAACATTTTCAAGTGACAGATTATCGCAGCTGTCAGCATAAAAACCTGAACGGTTGCAGTTGACAATTTGAATATCTTTAATTTGAATATTTTTAATTTGAGGATCCTGCGCTATTTTTTCGATATTTATGCCGACACCATCGAAAAGAACATTTTCGCTTGACAGTGAGATATCATTTCCGCTGATATTCAAATACAAATAATAATCCGGAACCGTAAGCGACGAATTAATTTTGCGGACAGCTGATGAATCCGATTTAATGGCAAGTGTGCCGGATTTTGAATAATTGAGACCGACTGCATTTTTTGCAGCGCTTGAAGGATTTTCAGCCGCTTTAAATTCATCTTCTGTGAAAAGATCATCTGTCAGATTGATATCATTTAAAAGAATAATTTCATTTTCAGGGTCCGTATTGCTGTTTGTTGTGTTAACCGCATCGCGGAATTCCTGACCGTCAGAAACTTCGATTATTTCGGCAGCTGCCGGTCCTGCCGCTATAAAAAAAACGACAAGTGCAAAAATAAATAATAATACATTTGCTTTCACATTTGCTTTCGCATTTGTTCTCGCATTTGTTCTCGCATTTGTTTTCTTTATTCCAAGATTCGTGTTTCCAATACTCGTTTTTATAACCGTGTTTTGCATAATGTCGCCTCATTCGTTTTAATGGAAGGCGTAAATTTTGTCTTACATATAAATATAGATATTGAAGTATAAAAACGTATTTGATAATGAAAATATATAGATTTCAGATAAATGAAGCTGTTTAATCGAATTGAAACAAACAGAAGTTTGAAAAACATTTTATCTGTTTGTCTCGGAATAAATCTTTAAATATTGTAATGAAGTGTATTAGGATACACGAAAATTTCATTTTAACCAATTCGACTATTTTAAATTTCAGGGTGAACGAATGCCACACAGATGTACAAAATGCGGTGCTGTTTTTGAAGACGGGGACTCCGTTATTCTGACAGGCTGTCCGGAATGCAAATGGAATAAATTCCTTTATGTTAAAGCCGAAGAAGTGACAGGAAACGCTGAAAAAATGCCCGAGCCTGCGCCGGCGGCTTCCGACTGGAACATTGAAGAGCGGATCGCCGACGAACAGGGAAAATCAATTGACAGCATGCTCGAAGACATTGACCGCGCTTTGGATTCCGACGATGTCAATAAAAAAGAACTCAATCCCGACCGTGTCGATTCAATCCGTATTTTGGATGCCGGTTCATATGAGCTGAATTTAGGCTCCATCATGGAAAACGAAGAAATCGTTGTCGGCATCAAAGAAGAAGGACAATACGCAATTGATTTGCCGATGATTCTTCAGCAGTCGGGAAAACCGAAAAAAAGCAAGAAGAAATAATGGTTTGATAAATTTATCAAATTCACATTAATTTTTAAAAACGGCAAAATTATTCTTTTGAATTTTTAACGGCAATCACGCCCATATGATCGACATGGAAAGGCGTTAAATCTGCGGTTTTCAAAATTTTAAACGAGGCGTCGGCATTCTTTTCAAGAACTTTAATTTCTTCCGTGAAAACTTTTTTCGGATTTTTGGCAACGTCGACACTTCTGGCTTTTAAGGATAAAATCAAGTGACCGCCGTCTTTGAGGAAATATGCGGCGTTTTTGCAGGCAATTTCCGCCTGATTGGCCTGAGCGACATCCTGGAAAAGAATGTCGACGGGCTCAGCCATCGGAACGTAAAGTTCGGGTCTTGACGCGTCGGAAAAAATCGGGATGATGTTGCTTCTTTTTTCGGCGAGCATGACCAAGTCGCGCATGGGACGCTCCGCAAATTCGACCGCGTAAACAACGCCGCCGCCTTCTGCGAGAATGTCTGAAACGTGACTGACGGTTGTGCCCGACGCGGCGCCGAGATAGAGAACGCGGGAATCGGAACGAATCGGAATCTTTAATTTTTTCTGATAAAGCGCGCCGAGTTTGCTGCGTTTCGGATCCCATGAACGGTATTCGGTACCGTCATCGTCGGCCATAATTTTTTCGCCGTAAACCGAATTTCCGGGAGCAGCGTTTTTCGTGTAAAGCTGAAACTTGCCGCGGGAACGGCCTTCGTAAACGCCGTCGGAGTAAGGTTTTAAAAAGTCCGCCATCAGTTGTCCCCCTCCTTTTGGGCCGAAGCATTTTGCTTTTGAGCCGTCTGTTTAATCCGGCTGATTTTATCATTCAAATCAGATTCGATTTTCGGATTCAAGCTGCCGGAATAATAATCCGTCCGGGCTGAAAGGCTCACGGCTGCCGCAAACGAGCGAGCGATTTTGCCGCGCAGGCGGTAAGGCGCCGTGTTCAGAGCCGGATGGCTGAAAATAATACCGTGTTTGGGCGACGGAGCGTTGGAACGCAGATGCTTGACCATTGCTTTTTCCGCGCCCATGACCTGAATGCTGCCCGACGGCATTGCCGCCAAATGCTTCAGGCCGCCGGCCATGCTGAGAAGGCGGGCGCCCAAAACAACGCCGGCAATCTGAGATAAATTCGGCGCCGTCTCTTTCATTTTCATTTCAATAAAAGATTCGACGGCGGCTTTTCGGTCGTAAAGTGAAAGAATATCGTCCGCAAACGACTGCATCAGAATCAGATCTTCGTGCGCGGCAGGCGCCCCCATCTGAGACTGCGAAGCCGATTCCGGAATTTCGGAAACGAAGCGGACGTACGCTTCCCCCGGCAAATTCAATTCCGGATAGTAAGCGCTGTACCAATCGACCAGCCGCTCCGTTAAATGATTGATTGTTTCATTCAAGTCGTCCAAAGCTTCCACCGCCTGAATGACTTTTTTATCTTCCGTCATGGAAGCGGAAAGCTGTTTGCGGGCGGTCTGAATTGCAATTTCGCGAAGCGCTGAAATGTATTCGGCATCGGAATCCGCCAATTCGGCGTCCTTTGCCATTTTTCGGAAATCGGGTTTCTCTTCTTTAAAAACGGGTTTGAGAGAAGAAACCGAACGAATATTTTGAGAAGAAGGAAGAATTGAAATTAACCGGTCGGAAAGTTCCGACGAAGTCGAAATCAACGGTTTTTCGGATAAAGAAAAATCACCGCTGTAAGAAACTGTTCCGAACCATGTTTCAAACGATTTGGGTTTATTTTCGGATTTGTTTTCGAATTTATTTTCGAGTTTGTTCTCGAATTTATTTTCGAGTTTGTTTTCGGATTTCCTTTCCGAATCAGACATGATATTCCGCTCCCGCATTATTGGCTTTTGTGATTAAAACTTCGCTTCCCGCAGGCATTTTTTCAAGCAGGAGAGATTTAATCTCTTCCGAATGTTTCCGGTCATCCGAAAATCCGTAGACGGCCGGACCGAAGGAACTGATCCCGGCGCCGTAAACGCCGTTTTTGTGCATCAGCTCAATCACATCTTTGACTTCCTGCGGCTGAACGGCGACTTCGTGCTTTTTGAAGCCGAGTTTTTGCAGGCTGTTGACGGCATTGCCGAGCCCTTCGATGTTTTGTTCAAGAATGGACGGAAGCATCTGCATTAAAATGATGTGCGACGTTTCCCGAACCTCTTCAATCGGAACCGGGCAAACGCTTTGGAAAAAGTGTTTTTCTTCTTCGCCGCTGATGCCGACTTTCGGGGGAATGGCGACAACAACGTCCCAATCCGGAAAATCCAAGCGGAGCAGCATATTTGCCGGCGGCGCCGTGCTTCTGGAAGACGGCAAAAAGCCGTTCTTGTCAGCCGTTTTGTGACCGGAATCAACAATGAATCCGCCGTGTTCAAACGCCAAAACGCCGATTCCCGACGTCCCGCCGCGGCGCGTGATTTGCGCAAGTTCTCTGACGCTTTTTCCGAGGCCGTAAAGATCGTTAACAGCCATCGCCGTTGAGAGCGCAATCTGTGTGCCCGAACCGAGTCCGATGTGCTGGCGGACGGGCGATAAAAATTCAAATTGGGCGCCTTCGTTTTCGGGCAGAAGCGCTGCGGCAATACCCGCAATCTGAGCCGAAAAATCCGGGCTGCACGGCAAGATGTCACCGTTTTCAAACCGTTCGGTAACAATGACGGAGTCCGCCCGCTTGGCGCGAAGCGAAATGCCGCCGTCTGCAAGTGCCAGGCCGACGCTGCCGTCCAGCCTGCCCAGATCCCCGTTCATATCAATCAAACCCATATGAATGCGGGAAGGCGTTTTTATTTCAAACATAGAAGTCGTCAATACAGTCCGTTGATTTATAAATGTAACCAAAAAACGAACTCAAATTAATAAAGCTATTCGTTTGCAGCGCAGAAAAAAAAGAATGTTCATTTTTCATGTCATTTTTATTGATAATTTCATGAAATATGAAAATACTGAACAATGTTTGAATTAAATGTGAGCGCCGCCGATTTCGTTTGAAGAAGAACTCTTTTTTGACCTTTTCTTTTCCGCTTTTCTTTGTTTGCGTTCCGTCCGCCATGTCCGAAGGGAGTGGCGGATAAAATACGGATAAAGATACCGGCGAATCACTTGGCGTGAATTTTTGTTCAAAAGGAAACGAAGCACCGGAATGTAAAGGCGCGGAATCCAAAATGAAAAAGACATTTCTGCGTCTGTTTCGAATTTCTTGTTTGTCAGGTCGGGAACGATTCGAATATCATCGCGCAGAACGGCACAGATTTCGCCCGCCTTTTTGCGCTTCTTGGAAGAGCGTGAATTCTCTTCCGCATCCGCCAAATAAGCATAAAGCGACGCATTGAATGAATGAATCGCGCCGAATGCCAGCGCCGTGTCCGCCGGATCGGAAAGTCCGAAAACAATGTCTGCCGACATTTCGTCAATGTCTGTCCGAAGCAGCAAATCACTCATCAGGCGAGCGGTCGCCTTTGAGATTTGAACGGCGGCCGTCATTGAATCGGAAACAAATTGTCCCGGATCGGAAAGGTCGACATACCGTTTGATTTCGTCCAAAGAATCAGAAAGACCGGTTGATTCATCACCTGATACGTCATCGAATTCATCACCGGACTCATCATCGGATTCGTTTGAAAATTTGTTCTCAGATTCTTTTTCAAATTCATCTTCATTATCGAAATTATTTTTGGATTCGGCATCGGATGTCTTATCGAATTCATATTCCGTTGTGACGGTTTCTGTTTTTTCAACAGTTCCGTCTTCGATTTTAAGATTTTCTGCTTCGTCCTCGGTCAGCGTGAGAACGTCATCCGTTGTCGTTACAATGTCCGGCATTTCAATATCTGTTTGAACACCGCCGTCTGAAATTCGAATGTCTTTGGATACGGTCTCTTCCGTATGAACAATGATTTCATAGTCGCTGCCGTGTCTTTTGGTTTCCGTTGTTTGGACGCTGATTTTTTCATCCGTGAAAGTCACATGATATGTGTTTTTTTCATTGCTGCCGGGCTCTGAACCGCACGCTTCCGGCGCAGATTCTTCATCAGAATCATCGGAATCCAAAAGAATGATTTCATAAAACCAGATTTTAAGCCGAAGAAGAATTTGGTATTGAATTTTACCGTTAACGGTTTTAAGAGAGATGTCGGCAAAAAAACGCATTAAAAATGTCAGCAGGAAAGCGGCAGCTAAGAGAATTGCAAGGAGAAGAAGAATCAGACCGGCCGCAATCAGCAGATAATGGCCGGCCGCAATCAAAGCTGTTTGAAGCGTCATGACAAACGAATCCGTTTTAAACGGAAAAAATCGGCTGAAAATCAGCAGCCGCAGTCATCTTCAATGATTATGGTTTTGGCTTTGGGCTCTCTTTCTTTTTTGGCGGCTTTCACTTTGTCAATAATGGACGGAACCATGCCGAGGAATTTGACGATTTCGTCTTCCAGCTTGGATTCGCTCAAAGTTAAAATTTCGGTTTTATCGCCGGTGATGACGATAAATGCAACGGGTTCGACTTTAGCGCCCGCGCCGCCGCCGCCGCCGTAAGGCGTTTTGGAAACGTCGGTTCCGTTTTTGCCGCTGCCTTCAAAACCGCCGCTGACGAAGCCGACGGAAAGTTTTGTGACAGGAATTAAAGTTTTGCCGCCCGCATAAATCGGATCACCGATAACGGTTTGCGCGCTGACGATTTTTTCAAGCTCGTTTGTGACCTCTGAAATAACATCCTGAATTGTCATGATTCTCATCCTTTTGTTTTTAAAAGCAAATTCGTGTCGTGAACAGAATTCATTGTAAAATAAATACAAAATAATTAATTTGATTCTATTTGACTTTATTTAATATTGCAATGATGTCATTTTTATTGACTTGTTTGTATAATAAAGTTATCTTATAATAAATATAAATAAATTTCATGATAAATTTCATAATAAATCTTACAATTAAAGAATTTTCAATCAAAATTCTCAAAATTGAAATCTTCAAAAAAGTTTTCCAATTCATCCGCCAGCTGCATCGGAGACAGATCAATAAATTCCGCGCTTTCTTCCGGCGGAAAAACACGATTCACCGAATATTTTCCGAGTTTGGGCGCCGAACTTTTCTGAAAACGCGCGTCCAGCAAAATGCGGACGCCGTAATCCGTCGGCGACCGGACAACACGCCCCATCGCCTGCCGGATTCTACGAATCGTCGGAATTAAAATCACAAAATTCCAGCCTTTGCCTTGGCCGAAAACAGTGTCGTAAGCCGCTTCAACCGCTTTTGTTTTGTCGTTGAGCGCAGGATAGCCGATCCCGACAATGATGACAGAACGCGCCCGATCATCATGGAAATCAATGCCTTCACTGAGTGTTCCGAAAATATAGCTGATTAAAACGCTGCGTTCGCCGGACTCACCGATATTGAAAAACTCTTCACGAACGGCATTGGACGAAACGCCCGGCTGATCTAAGAGAACTTTGATTCCCGACTCGGCCAGCATCCATTCCTGCGATAAAAACGAATAATATTTTTCCGCTTCGGCAAAACTTTGGAAATAAACAATCGTATTTCCCGCGGTCGCGCAGATTGCCGAAACCAATGTTTGTTCAACGGTTTCCCGAACCCAAACATGACTTCTTTTGCTTTGATAAAGCGGCGGCACGGAAACCGCGTAAGTGCGCCGGTTTTCGGGCGGAAATGTAATCGGATAAGCAATCTCAAGCGTCGGCCGTTCAATGCCGAGCGTTTCTTTTGCCATATCAAACGGGCGGAAGGTGGCCGACATCAAAACCAGACCGCCGAGCGAATCAAAAAGCGGTGCCGTGACGTTTCGCGGAATGCACGTAAAAAGCTCGACGCGGCCGTAAATTTCATTTGTTTCAACATCGCGGCGGATGTTTAAAATCGGGTAATAATTCGGATTTTCGGAGTTGAGCAGATATGCAAAAATGAAATCCGCCGCGCGGACAATATTGGATTTCCGGCGGACGGAATCGGTGCCCGATTTATAACTTTCGTGATAAGACATTTCGATTTCATTACCGATATCGGAAACGTTGAGCAGAAGATTTTGAATCGACTGAATCGTCAAGTTTTTGCTTTCGGATGGATTGGATTGATTAGATTGATTGTAATCGGCAATTTTTCGAAGGAAGCGTTCTTTCAAATAATCAAATCGCTCATACGGGTCGCTGATTCGGATATCGACCCAATTTGTTCCGATTTTATTCCGTTCGCCAAAGCCCAGCGCGGAGTCGTAAGAGTCGCGGACGGCCTGATAAAACAAATGAAAAACTCTTTGCGCCTCTTCTTTCAGTTTATCGGAAAAATAATTTGCATGCTCTTCGATTTCATTGACGGCCCGGTCAATGACGCGCTCTGAAATTGTGGCGGAAGAGTGAGAACGCGCCGCATTTTCAACATTATGCGCTTCGTCAAAAATAACAATAACATCTTCGGGAAGTTTTTCAAGCCATCCGAGAAGGGTTAAGAAGATTTCCTGACTGAGAACGTGATGATAATTGCAGATCACCAAATCGGCGTGCTTCATTTCGCGCTTGAGAAGTTCGTAGCCGCACATTCCTTTTTCGTCGGCGTATTCGTTGATGTCTTCCGAACTTCTGACGTCGTCAAAAAGCCATTTTTTAAACGGCGCCGCATCCGATTGAAGCACTTCGTACAGGTACGGGCAAATCCGCTCCCGCTTTTTTTGAAGCTCGGGCTCCATTTTTTTCATATCGTTTTCAATTTCGGAAGAAAGTATTTTTTCCTGCGGGTCGCCCGATTTTTTGTAACGCTCATTGGATTCGGACAGCTCGCGTTTCGCTTTTGTAAAAATGCGTTCTTTTTCCAAAAGCTCGTATGTGTTTTCCGTTTTGGCGCGGCACTCTTCGTAGTCCAGATGATCGGGACAGACCGACTGCTTGCCTTTCATGACGGCGACTTTGATATCGGTTTTCCGTTTGATATCGCGCGCTTCGTGAATGAACTGAACCATCTGCTGATGCACGTTTGTGACAATAATGACTTTTTTGTTTTGCTTCTCGGCAACATCCAAAGCCGGCGCAAGTGCGCTGAGCGTTTTTCCGGTACCGCACGCGCCTTCAAACAAAACGACTTCCCCCTTCTCAAGAGCCGCAGCTATTTGTTTCATCGCATCTTCCTGATTGGGATAACAGCTCGGTTTGGTGAAATATTTCATAAAACCGGGCGCGTTCTGCTGTGCCGTTTTCATATCGTACGCCGTCGTAAATTTCGGTTCTCGTGTCGAGTCTTGCGTCGAATCTTGCATCGAATCTTGTGTCGAGTCTTGTGTCGGTTCGTTGTCCATTATTTTCTCGGCCTGCTTTAAAAACAAATTGTGAAAAGAGTGAAAGTATTCAATTCACATTCTTGTATATCAAATTTCTATTTGATTGTTTTTGATTGTTTTCAAACGGCCGTTTCTTTTTTGAAAACAAGCTGAGAATTTCCGGCTTTGTTTTTTTGATAAACACGAATTTCAAGCGTCTGATTTGACGAAAAACTGTAATTGTTAGACGTTTCCGGCTCTCCGTCAGCCGAGACAAAAACGCTTGAAACGGATGAATTCAAGCTGTCGTTTCCGGTCAGCACCAGCATTTCGCCGGGAGACCAAACCCCGTCGCGCAGCATTTCTTTATTGTTTTTTTCAAAATCCGAATTCTTTTTCCCGATATTGATATGTTCGTAATAAACGGAAATATCGCCGTAAACCAATTTCCCGCCCGACCCCGGAATTCCCAAATAGGCGTTTCCTTTTCCCGAAATTTGAACGGAAATTGAATCCGCCGAAACGGCACTGCCGCCGGCATGTTTCAAAACGAGATTGTTGTCCTGAAAACGCATTGAGTCGTTGTAGCGGTCGCCGCCGGAAAACTCAACGATTTCAATTTTAACAGGCGAGGTCGGAGAAAAATCAGAAATATTGCCGAGAACGGCGCCCATGCTCAAAAAAAGAGCGCCGCCGAGCAAAAACGTGATTAAGATGAGAAGTGAAGAAGAAATATTCATGGCAGATCACAAAACAAAAAAAACGAAAAACAAATTAAAGATGCCGATTTTTTTGAAATGCAAAAGTTTTTATTCGATTTTTTCTGATCGGGTCGGCCGCGCGCGAACGGCACAAATTTAAAAAGATAAATCAAAACGAATGCCGATTTTTCAGACATTCATTTCTTCACATTTTCATTCTGATAAACCCCGTTATACAAATTTGCCGCGTCCGTTCCCAATCTGAAAAACAAAAGCTGCATCACACGCGCATTTTTTTTCATGTCAAAACCGGCCGGATTGTGAACGATGACAAGACATTCGCTGCGTCCGCTGTATCCGGCATCCCAAACGGCCGTTCCGAGAACAACGCCGCTGCGTGTTAAACTGGATCTGTGATAAGCAACCGCGCCGATGTTTTTCGGGATATTCACGATTTCATTCAAAACGATGGAATAAACGCCGGGATTCAAGTGGAGCCAGCCGTCTTCGCCGAAAGAAAGTAATTTTTTTTCGGGTGTTTTTCGGCCGCTGTTGTCAAAATCAACGGCACCGGCGCCGTTTAATTCATAAACTTCGGCGACCGTCATTTCAAAACCATTCGGCTGCGCTTGTTTGTCCAAATCCAAATACTTTTCGACAAGCGGCGGTTCTTGGGAAATGAATTCCCGAATTTCTGCATCTGATAAAAACGACATGGTAAACCTCAATAAGACTTGATAAATCAATAAAATTTAAAATTTTAAAAAATTTAAAATTTAATAAAACAATAAAACTCAACAAATTTCAATAAACCGATCTTAAATTACGACCTTTCAAACAATTTTTCAAGCTCTTTTTGCGAGAAAATTAAAATTGTCGGACGACCGTGCGGACAGGAATACGGATTTTCCGTCAGCTTGAGCTGTCGAATCAGCTCTTCCATCTGCGCCTGACTGCATGAAGCGCCGGCTTTAATGGCCGCCCGGCAGGCGGTTCTTTTGGCAACCGTATCCCGGGCGCCGGTCTCGTCTTTGACTTTTCCGAAAGAAAGAAGATCGGAGATAAAATCATGAACGGTTGAGATATCTTCCATTCTGCCGAAAACAACCGGAACAAAACTGACGGCGTAGGAACAATCGCCGAATTCGGAAATGCCGAAGCCGACCTCTTCCAAATACGGGATATATTCATCCATCAGCACTTTTTCTTTCGGCGTCAAATGAATAACGGCAGGAGAGATCAATTCCTGAACCGAAATCGTTTCCTGCTTTTTGATAATATCATAAAAAATGCGTTCGTGCGCCGCATGCTGATCAATGACAAGAAGGCCGCCGTCTTTTTCCGCCAAAATGTAAAGATTGGCAATTTGCCCGACGACGCGGATGTTATCCAAAATACTGATTTCCGACGGCGTTTTTGAACTGTTTCCGCTTGTTTCATTTGCATTTGCACTTGCATCCGAATTTGCATTTACATTCGAATTTGAATTTGCAGTTTTTGAAAGCAGTCTTTCCGTTGCTTTCAGCCGTTTGTCCGTATCTTTGGCGGGCGCCACATATCCGGTCCCGTATTTCTCGGGGACAGCGGAAAGAGAATCACCGAAAACTGCCGCTTGAGCAGAATCGGATTTTCCTTCATTTTCCGTTCCGGTTTTCTTCTCGACAGAAGATACGGCCGGCTTTGTCGAATATTCGGCGGGCGTTTCCCTGACAACATTGACATTCAAATCGTGGAATTTCGAAGCGGCCGGATCAGATTTCAGATTGTCTTTAGGATTGTCTTTGGAATTATTTTTAGAATTGTCTTTAAGATCTTCTTTAAAATTATCTTTAAATTTATTGCCTGACTCGGATTTTTGAGACGCCCCGAAATCCGAAAAGGATTTTTCAACGACTTTTTTTGCTTCGCTTGCCGTCACTTTCGGCGCCAGCTCATAGAGGCGAAGCGTTGTTTCAATCACGTCGGAAACGATTCGAATCAAACGATTTTCATCTTTAAACCGGACTTCCGTTTTGCGCGGATGAACGTTGACATCCACTTCGGTCGGATTGACTTTCAAATGAATGACAGCCGCCGGGTATCTGTCTTTCGGAATTTTGGTGTAATAGCCGAGACGCACCGCTTTAACGAATTCTTTGGAAGTGACGGGGCGGTTATTGATAATGAAAAACAGATTGTCCGCCGTTGTTTTGCTGAACGTCGGCTTTGAAATGTATCCTGAGATTTCCATATCGGCGTATTCCGTCAATGATTTAATTTGATCGACGGCCTCTTTTTTGCTTTCATCAAGCGCATTTTCCATATTTTCGGACGGAATTTCCATCATAACGCGGGCGGCATCGTGCCCTAAAATGTCCACGATTGAATTAAACAAATCGGAAGACCCGCTGGAAAGAATTGTTTTGCCGTTGTTGATAAGTGTAAAAGAAATGTGAGGATTTGCCAAAATCAAATCGCTGACCATGCCGGCAATGTGAGAGAGTTCCGTTGCATCCGTTTTCATGTATTTCAAACGCGCCGGCGTGTTGTAAAAAAGAGTGTTGACATTTACCGCAGTCCCGTCGGGCGTACCGATATCGGTAATTTCCTGTTTGCCGTCTTCCAAATAAAGCCGTGTTCCGCTCGCATCTTCTTTTCTTTTTGTGATGATCTCAAATTTAGAAACAGAGCTGATGGCTGCAAGCGCTTCGCCGCGAAAACCCATTGTTGAGATGCTTTCCAAATCTGAAATATCCGTAATTTTACTGGTCGCGTGTTTAATCGGTGACAGCGAAACATCTTCGCGGGACATTCCTTTGCCGTCGTCGCGAACGGAAATTAAAGTTTTGCCGCTGTCTTTAAGTTCGACGCGGATGTTTTTGGCGCCGGCATCAATTGCGTTGTCAACCAGCTCTTTGACAACAGATGCGGGGCGCTCAACCACCTCGCCGGCTGCAATTTTATTAATGGTGTCCTGATCCAGAACGTGAATAAAAGAATCTTGACTCATTTTATCTCTCTGTGTTTTTGAAACTTTAATTTTTTAATTCCTTAATTTTTAGATTTTAATTTTTGATTTTGGAATCATTTTGGTTTTGTTTTATTTTATAGTTTCACCCTCGGACCAAAAAGCAGAGATTCAAAATACGTTTTTGATAAAAATTCGTGAACGGAAGATAAAATAATTTGTCCTTTTCCAAGCCTTTTGGAAATATGAACGGCGCGGCCGGCATCGTCTTTTTCAATCACGGAAAAATCGGCGCCGAAATTTTGGAAATAACCGTCACAATAAACAGAATCGGCATCTCCTGTGAGCGCGTTTTGCCTTTGAATCAGAACATCTTCCTGCACATATTCGGCATCGGTTCCAAACGGCAGAAGCGATGTGACGGCAAGCGTTTTGCAGGCACTGCATGTGCTGACTTCTTTGAGCGGCGAAAACATCAAAAAAACGCCGCCGTTTTCAACGAAATCAAAAATTTTCTTTTGGATTTTTGAATCTGAAAGCGCATTGCTGACGGCGGCGTGTTCCGGATATGTAAAGCCTGTCGGAACAACCAGAAGTTTTGCCGGCGGCAAATGCGGCGAATTTAAAGAAACCGGGGCGGCGACAGTTGATGAGATTTCATATTCTTCGAACATGCGTTCAAAGAAAAGCGGACCGTCCCAGAGAATGATAACATCAGGCATATTGATCTGAATTTAAAATTTGTAAAAGATAATCGGTTTTGGTGTTTTTAACGGTTTGCTTTGAAACACAAAATTTTGTAAAAAATGTCAACAGATATGATAAATCAGCAATTTGCAATTAATTTTGTAATTAATTAGTACTCTAAAATGAAAATTGTACAAAATTAAAAAAAATTGAATTTTCGTTTTAATAATGAAAAAATAAAAATTAAAACGGAATCAAAGAACGAATGAAAGAAAACAAAGATTGAAAAATTCCGGATTTTTCTTTTACATCATCGCCTGCTTTGTTTTGCTCTTTCGTCTCTTCTTCTGCCTTTTCTTCCGGCCATTCTTCAAGCGGTTTTAAGACCCAATAACTCTGCGGACCAAAATCGGATGTTGTTGAATTTTCATTTTTCATCAAGCAAAATATGAATTTGTCCCCTTCTTTGAGGTGCGGCTCTTCAGCAGCACGGAAAGAATCTTCTGCCGTGCCGTCTATGACGATTGTCATGACAATTTGGCGAATATAAATTTTATTCGAATCGTCAGGTAATTCACCTTTATAAACTTCTTTTACTTCAACAACAACGTCATAAAAAACATCGAACCCGTGAAGTTCATTATCCGGTGGAGTTTCTCCGTCTTCTGTATTCCATTTAGGATCAGTGTATCCGACAACAATGCCTTTGACAATTAAGTCGGACAATTCCAATTTTTCGTTTTCGGTATATGGAATCGGCGTTGCAAAAGTGACATCTGTTAAAGATATTAACAAAATAAAAATTAGGAAAAATGAGAAAATTTTAGCGAGTTTTTGAACCATTAAATCACCGGGCAGATTGACGGATAAAACGTCAAGAAGTAATTTTGGTTCAAACAATAAAACATTAATTATATTTTTTAAAAAATTTAGAATTTGCAAATATTTTAGAATTTGCAAATATAATTGTAAAAAACAACAAATCCGATTGAATGTCATTTTTCAGTTAAACTTTTAAATTTTATATTTCCAACAATTTTTCCAAACAACTATTTAAATTATCAACGCTTCTCAAATCCAATTACTTACACTTAATGAGAATTTATGACAAGCATACCGATGACGAAAGAAGCGCGTTTGGCGCGTGTTCGAATGATGGCCGACTACCAATTCGGAAAAGGAGCGGGCGCTGTTTTGTTTGACGACGGCGCTGTATTCCAGCTTTCCAAAACCAAACGTATTCGCCAGGTTCATTCAAACGGTGAGAGAATCGCAACCGTCCGCGCACGTGACGGATTTTTCACGCTCAGCATGGAAGGGGCACGCCGCCTTCACGGATATTTGGAAGCGCCGGCAATGCGCGTTTCTGTTGTCGATGACGCGGCGCCTTTTGTTGCGAAAGGAAAAACAGCCTTCTGCAAACACGTTATTTCCGTTGACCCGAATGTCCGGGCAATGGAAGAGATTCTTGTGACCGACAAAGAAGACAAGCTCCTTGCCACGGGACAGCTTGCTTTAGCGCCTGCGGAAATTATGCGCAGCAATCAGGGCGCGGCCGTTTTGGTCAGAGGCGGCGCCGAAAAGGAAGACAAAGAAGATTAAAAAATTAAAAAGAAAAACGATGATAAAAAGGAATGAATTCTGATTTGAAATGATGAACAGCGCCGACATCTGCGCGCCTGACAATAATTTTAAATCAGTTAATCGTATTTATTATCACATTATACTTCATATTAACTTCACATTATATTGTATTATACTTCACAAATTTTTAGACTGACCGCTTATGCCGGTTATTCACATTTCACATTATTTCATTTATCTTATTATCCGCACATTAGATTTACCGTTTCAAAGGAGTTGACGCCGCTGCCTGAAAAATTTTTGACAACATTCATTGTTCCCGATAATGCTGTCATTGACGATCAAAAAATAGCCACCCGAACCAGTATGATTATCGGCAACCATGCGGTCATCGAACGGGATGTGGAAAGCGGATTTTTAATGGTCGGCGAAGGCGTTCATATCGCCGGCGAAATCAGCACGGATGACGATATCCGCGCGGATGTGTGGTGCAAATTTGACAAAAACGTCAACGTCGGCGGCGATGCCTACATCGGCGAGTTTACAACAATTAACGGCAAAATCATCGTGGAAGGCGATCTGGACATCGGAAAAGAGGTCAAGCTCAACGGCGGTTTTTTGTCCAAAGGATGGGTCGTGGTCAGAAATCCGCTTCCAGTCATGGTTTTTATCTTTTTGTACATTCGCGCATTAATCGGCCTCGGCAAAACGAGTGAAGAAATCGATAAAGCGCTGAATGAAATGTTTGAAGACGATGAAGAAATCGATTTTGAAAATATGGATGAGGATAAGATGACGGAAGTCATCAACCGCGGCGGCTTTTTTGTCATTCCGCTCGGTTCGAAAATTTCATCCGAAAGCATCAACGTCCCCGAAGACTGTATTGTCGGAAACGACTGCGAAATGAATACGCGCGTCATCTGCAAGCGTTTTGAGGGCGGCAAAAATCTGACAATGAACGGATTCATCCGCTCGAAAGGCGAAACATTGATCGGCGAAGGCTCAACCATCACCGGCGAAATCAGCTCTTCCGGAAAAGTCATCGTTGACAAAAATGTCAAAATCGACGGCAAAATTTCGGCAAAAGCTGTTTGGATTCACGAAACCTCCTTTGTCGAAGGAAAAGTCTCTTCCGGAAACATCCGGTTTATCGTCGGCGATGAGTTTGACATCAAAGACCCGGAGAATGCCGAAAAAGCGGCAATTCTTTCAAAAGCGGATTCGTTCGATTTAATCAGCAGCAACATCACGGAAAAGAAAGAAGAAGAGCCGGAAGAACTCGAAGACGACGCGGAAAATGCTGAAGAAGAAACAATTTCCGAAGAAACAACCGCTTCCGAAGAAGTCGCAGATTCTGATGAAAAAATAAATGCTGTTGACGAAGAAACGGAAGAATATCTGAAAGCCGACTCCGCCGAAAGAGATGCCGAAGAAGAGGCCAGAGAAGCGGAAATGGAAGAAGAACTGACGGCGGAAGAATTCGAAATTGCTGATGCTGAAATTGAAACTGCCGAAATTGAGATTGTTTCTGCCGAGATTGAAATTATTGAAAACAAAATTGAAGCGCCTGAAGAAGAAAAGGCAAACAATCCCGCCGATTCGAAAAAGCAAGCCGCCGCCGAGACCAAAAAGCAGGGCAGCACGTCAAAAAGGGCTCAAAAGAGACGGGCAAAAAAAGGAAAATCCGAACAGCATGACATGCCGATAGTCAATGTTTTCACGGGTGAAAATATTGAAGAAATAAATTTTGAAAATGAAGATGTAAACGACCGACCAAGAGGAGAAGAAAAATGAAAAAGAAACAGGCTTGGGATTATGCGCTCGGATTGATACAAGTTGACGGTCTTGAACCTTCCAAAGATTTTTTAAACCTTGTTGAAAAAGAAAAAAAAGGTGAAATCACAACTGCTGATATGAAAAAACTTTTAGATTCAAAATATAAAGTTGTTAAATCATCTGGTTCGATAAAAACATCTTCGGTCGCAAACAAAAAGTCAATGGCTGCAAATTCATCGGTTTCACAGACATCACGACCGATTCAAAAAAAAGGAGCTGTGAACACAATCCCTCCTTCGAAAAAAACTGTTTCTTCCAAAAAATCACTGCCTAAATCTCCAAAAATGTAAAACGGGTGATAAAACACATGCATGACCCGTATACATATGGAGAGACTGATGTTTTGATAAACAAACAAAATATCAAAAATTTGAAAATATTTGAAGAAATGGAAGCCGAATATACAGGTATGCGACTTCGTGAAATTGCCGTTCGCCCGCTTAAAGGAAATTATGATTTTGAACATTTCTGCAAAATTCATCAATATATATTTCAAGACATATTTGACTGGGCCGGAGAAACTCGAACAGTTAATATCGAAAAACCCGAAGACGTATTAGGCGGAATATCCATTGAGTATACCGATGTCAAAGAGATTCAATCATTGGCAGAAATTACAATTACAAAAATGACTTCTGTTGAATGGGAAAATTTAAATATTGATGAAAAAGCAAAACAATTCTCAAAATATTTGGCTGCTCTTTGGAAAATTCATTGCTTCAGAGAAGGAAACACACGAACCGTTGTTCATTTTTGCTGTCAATACGCTGACCATATTAAGATGCCTCTTGACCGTTCAATATTTGAACATAACAGTCTTTACTTTAGAAATGCTCTTGTCGCTGCAACTGCTGTATTTTCAGATTTGGGCGACAAATCAAATTTAGAATATTTAATAAAAATTGTAAGAGACGCGTTAGAAAAAGGAACGAAATAATTAAAAAATAAATGAAAAAGGAAAAATTATCTGCCGAGTTCTGCCCGGCGTCCTTCTTCAAGTTCGTTGGAAAGATCGGGATCATCGCTTTCAATGACGAAATTACCGATATAAGTGCAGTTTTTGCAGCGGTAAATGTCACCCATGACGCCGCCTGTTTCAAGATAAAGAGCTGCTTTTCCGCATTGCGGACAAATTAATACCATAAGTAAATCATCTCCGTATTGCTTTTTAATAATTATCAGAATATATTATGAAAATGTTTGTATATAAATCAGTATGATGAAAGACAACGGTTGATAAAATGAGCCAAGCCACCCCTGCGATGAAACAGTATTATGCCGCCAAGGAAGAATGTCCCGACGCGCTCGTTTTTTTCCGCATGGGCGATTTTTACGAATCTTTCGGCGACGATGCAAAAACAATCGCGAGGGAACTTGAAATCACGCTCACCAACCGCGGCAAAACGGAAGACGGCAAACAAATGCCGCTTGCCGGAATTCCTTATCATGCGATTGACAATTATCTGCCCCGTTTGGTTAAAAAAGGATACAAGGTCGCCATTTGCGAGCAGCTGGAAGACCCGAAAAAAGCGAAGGGCATTGTCAAAAGAGGCATCGTCCGCGTTGTCACGCCGGGAACGGCGATTGATTCCTCGATTATTACCGATGCCGCCAACAACTATTTAATGGCGCTCGCCGGCTCTTTTAATCCCGACAGCGATAAGAAAAAATCAAAGGCGAACGACAACGGCGAGGTTTTCGGCATTTCTTTTTTGGACATTTCCACCGGCGAATTCTTCGGCACGCAATTTGAAGATTCGGCGCCTTATGAAAAAGTGATCAGCGAAGTCGCCCGATACAAGCCGAGCGAATGCATTATTCAGGAAACGCTTGCGCAAAACGAACTGCTGATGAAACGGCTGGCCGAAAATAAAGTCAAAATCGAATCTTTTTCGTGTTCCAAATCCGTTTCCGCCGAAGTTGAAAAATGCGAATCGGATCTCTTAAAGCAGTTTAAAATTTCAACTTTGGAAGGACTCGGTTTTTCCGGCGTCGATTATGCTGTTCTCGCCTGCGGCAAAACGCTGGACTACGCGCTTAAAACGCAGATGAGAGAGTTGGACCACATTCAGCCCGTTCAGTTTTATTCCATGTCGAAGAATCTGATTTTAGATTCGATGACGCTTCGAAACTTGGAAATTATTAAAAACACGCGCGACGACGGTGAAAATTATTCTTTGATTCGTGTTTTGGATAAAACAAAAACACCGCCCGGATCCCGGCTGCTCCGGAACTGGCTGCTTCGCCCGCTGGTTGATCCGGCCGAAATTACCGAACGCTTAAACGCGGTTTCCGCGCTTAAAGAAAACAGTCTTTCCCGTTACGATTTAAGACAGCATCTGTCAAACATTTCCGATATTGAACGGCTTGTCAGCCGGATGATTTACGGTAATTCCAATGCGCGCGACCTCATTTCCATGCGCAATTCGCTCTTTGAACTGCCCGGCCTCTGCGCCGAATTAAGCCAACTGTGCGGTTCAAAAGCAAATCCAAAAACAAACCAAAAAGCAGACTCAAAAGCAAACCAAAAAACAGATTCAAAAGCAAACCAAAAAGCAGACTCAAAAACAAATTCAAGAACGGAATCCGCTTTGCTTTCCGAAATCTGCGATGAAATTTCTCAATTTGATTTCACGGCCGAGCTTTCGGATTTGATTTCCAAAACAATTGTTGACGAACCGCCGATTACGGTCCGCGAAGGAAGAATGATTCAGCCGGGATACAGCGCCGAGCTGGACGAACTTCGAAACGCCTCGGGCGACAGCAAAGAATGGATTGCCGCCTTTCAAACACAGGAGCGGGAACGAACAGGCATTAAAAATCTGAAAGTCGGATACAACAAAGTTTTCGGCTATTTCATTGAAGTGACCAACGCCAACAAGCATCTTGTCCCTGAAAATTACATAAGGAAACAAACGGTCGCAAACGGGGAACGCTATTTTACGCCCGAACTCAAAGAGCGTGAAAGCCTGATTTTAACGGCGGACGACAAATCTGTCGCGCTGGAATACGAAATTTTCAGAGAGGTGACAGAACACGTTTCTTCTTACGCGAAAGAAATTCAGGCCATGGCGCATTTGATCGGCAAAATCGATGTTTTGTGCAGTTTCGCCGAAGCCGCCATTGAAAATAATTATGTCTGCCCGCAATTGGACGACAGTTTGGACATTCTGATTCGTGACGGGCGTCATCCGATTGTTGAGAAAACGACGGAAGAAGCATTTGTTCCGAACGACACGGAAATGGATCCTGTTGAAAACCAGTTCCTGCTCATTACCGGCCCGAACATGGCGGGCAAATCCACTTACATGCGCCAGATTGCAATGATTATTGTGATGGCGCAGGCCGGAAGCTTCGTGCCGGCATCGCACGCTAAAATCGGTGTCGTCGACCGCATTTTTACAAGAATCGGCGCGCATGACGACCTGGCCGGCGGCAAAAGTACGTTCATGGTGGAAATGGTGGAGCTTGCCAACATTTTGAACAACTCGGGCGAGCGCAATCTGATTCTGCTGGACGAAATCGGCCGCGGCACCAGCACGTATGACGGATACAGCATTGCAAAAGCGGTTGTCGAATACATTCACAACAAAGACAAAAAAGGTGTCCGAACACTTTTCGCAACGCATTATCATCAGCTGACGGCGCTTGAAAACAAACTGAAGCGTCTGAAAAACTTCCATATCGCGGTTCGCGAAACCGGAAACGATTTGGTTTTTCTTCGAAAAATCGTCCCGGGCGCCACCGATAAGAGTTACGGCATTCATGTCGCAAGACTTGCCGGCGTTCCCGAAAAAGTAAACGAGCGCGCCGCCGAGATTTTAAAAGAAATCGAAAACGAAAGTTTGGCCGAAGACGAAAGCCGCGGCAAAAAAAGAACGGCGCGTTACACGCAGCTTTTGCTTTTCGACCCGGAAAACGCAGGCGCAGAAGAGCGTATTGTTGAAAAATTCGTCGAGCATCCCGAAATTGAAGAGCTGAAAAGCGAATTCAAAGATTTGGATGTCAATCATATGACGCCGATGCAGGCGCTTTTAAAATTGGAAGAAGTCAAAGAAAAACTGCGCCGGCTGGAAAAAGAATGATCGTCAAATGAATACAAATGAAAAACAATAAAAGCAATCAATGAAATCCAAAATGGATCAATAAAACAAAAAATAAAATGAAAAATGCGGCATCAGCTCATAAGTTTTCTTCATTCTTTGCTCAAGATGGGGTAACTTTCATCACGCACCGCAAAACTGTTTACGGATTCGTCTTATTTAAATTCTGTTTAAAATTCATTTGAGTTCTTTAAATTTTATTTAAATTCTTAGAATTCTACTTAAATTTTTTAAAATTCGTAAAATCTTTAAAATTCGTAAAGTTCTTTAAAATTCTATAAAATTTTATTTTATTTTATTTCAAATTTTAAGAAATGTCGGAGAGAATGATTTTGTCCCTGATTTTAAAAGCGGTTGAGAATATTCCTTTAATTGAAAAAGGAGATGACATCGCGGAAATTATTTTTAAAAACGCGCCGGATATTGCCGATAAAGACATTATTGTGATTGCATCGACAATCGTTTCTAAATCTCTCGGACTGACTTTTTTGGAATCCGATATTATTCCGGGCGCCGAAGCCGAGCGAATTGCGGCGGCGAACGGCAAAGACCCGCGCTTTGTTCAGGCGATTTTGGACGAAAGCATTGAAGTGTTTACGGAAACGCCGTTCATGCTGGTCCGAAACAAGAACGGTCATGTCTGCATCAACGCGGGAATTGACGCGTCCAATGTCGGCGGCGACTTCCTCCTGACACTGCCGGAAAAACCGGACAGATATGCGGCCGCAATCGGCAAAGCGATTGAAGAAAAATCGGGCAAAAAAATCAGCGTGATCATCACCGATACCAACGGCCGCGCTTTTAAGGAAGGGCAGACAAACGTTGCCGTCGGCCTTTACAATATCAAACCCATCCGCCAATGGATCGGCGAAAAAGATCTTTACGGCAAGGTTTTGGAAATTTCCGAAGAAGCAGTCGTTGATGAAATTGCGGGCGCCGCAAATTTAATCATGGGCGAAGGCGGCGACGGCGTTCCGGCAGTCATTGTCAGCGGTTTGAATCTTTACACCGACGAACCTGTTTCCGTTACCGAAATGTATCGGGAAAAAGAGAAAGATTTGATTCTTCGCGGGCTTTTGGAATTGAAAGAAAAATAATCAAAGCCTGCAAAATATATTTTCTGTTTTTCTCATTTCTCCGTTTTCCCATTTTCCCCTGTTTTCCCATTTTTTCCGTTTTTTCGTTTTTCCGTTTTTTCCCGTTTTTTTCCCGCTGAAAACATTCCGATTTTTAAAAAAATGAAGAATTATCCGGCTTAAAAAAATAAGAACGTACCTTTTGATGCTCCTTTTTCCGGAAGGTCTAAAAAATATTCAGATGATAGATTCATCATATAATTTTGTTTTTATCTGAAAGTTTATATAAGAAAATATTAGAAGTGGTTTCTAATTAGAATTTTATTCTAATAAAATAAAAACGAAGGTATTAAAAACAAGGGATAAAAATGATGAAAAACAGTCTTTTTATTTGGGGAATAATTCTTTTAGGAGTTGCTCTTTTATGCAGCGGAACGGCAGCGGCCAATCCTGTAACAATAAATGACATCGGAGAATTACAAACAACTGTCGTCAATGCCGATGTTGATACAACAATTATTCTCGGCGATTCGCTGAAAACGATTGATCAAAAAATTCAGCTCAAAAATCAGAACAACATAAACATAACAATACAAGGAAATTCTGCCGATGATCTTTTTACAATGACTGTCAACGGCAATTTCAAACATTTTGAATTGAGCGGAACCGGCAGCATGACATTCAAAAACATTGAATTTGCCGGAAGAATTCCGGATACTGTTTTGGATTCAAACGGAAAATTCATTGACGGTACGAATCATAATAATTTGAATAACGGCGGGGGAATTTTCGGCAGTGTCGGAGGAAATCTGACTTTTGAAAATTGCGTTTTCAGACAAATTCGAGGCGAGGTGTTTTCTTCTGCCGCGTCTTCAAATATCATTCTGAAAGAAACAACTTTTAGATCAAATTCGGGCGGAGCCCGGATTATTATAGAAACCGGAAAACCGTTAATTATCGAGAACTGCACATTTGAATATAATTACGGAAACGGAGCTTCCGGATATGCCGGCGGTTTGATTTACCTGAAAGGAGATTCAAAATCAGAAATCAAAAACAGCGTATTTTCGGACAATTATTTCTTCGGCGGTGGCAGCGTTCAAGGCGGCGGCGGTGTTTTGGCTTACGTTTACGGAACGCCCGTTTCGTCGTTAAAGATTGAAGACTGCGTTTTTGAAAGAAATATCTTGAACTCTGTTAATAATCCGAGTTCAAAAACTGCAGATGGCGGAGCATTATATTTTTTCCACTCTCAAGGAGAAATAACAGTGTCGGGAACAACTTTCGATTCGAATTCGGCATATGATGAAGGCGGAGCTGTTTCTTTTATCAACTGCAATAATACAAAAAACGCTGTCATCAACTCAACTTTTTACGGAAATAAAGCTGAAGGCAAAGAACCCGGCGAAGAAAATGACGGAGGAGGCGGAGCTGTTGAGGTGTATGCTTCCGTAATGGATACTTATGTGACTTTCGAAGGCAATACTTTTACAAAAAACGTTGCCGGAAAAAAAGATGACGGAAAAGAAAACTACGGCGGAGCAATCTCGTCCATCTCTGTTGATGACGTGAATTCCCAGTACAAAGGCGTATCAACAATTTATTTGATAAACAATATCATCTGCGGAAATGAAGATACGGATTCGGAATCAAAAGGGTATTCAAATATTTTTGTTGACAGCGGATTAACGGAAGAAGACAAAAGAATCAATGTTATTGACAAAACGGTTGACGACGTTTTCGGAACAAAAAATCAGAAATTGATTGCAATCGGAACCAAAAAGGCAGGCGATTCAAAATCGAATGCTTATCAAACGATTAAAACGATTCAAATCAAACCCGAAGGTGATGCCGACGGGAAAGGAATTTACGGAAATCCGGCCGCTTTAACAACGGATCAAAACGGAAATCCGAGAACAAATGAAAATCCGGATTCCGGAGCGGTTGAAATGAAATTCATCCGTTATGACGCAAACGGCGGAACTTGGGAAGATGCTCTGACCGGAAATATCGTCAGCGATAAAAATGAATTCTACTTGGAAGGCAGCCCGTATTATTATCAAATTCTTTCTGAAGGTGAGTCAATTGACATCACTTTAAAAGAGCCGACCAGAGAGGATTTTGAATTTGTCAGATGGATTATTGAAGGAACTTCAGAATCGTCGGGCACGGTTGTTTCAGGCGATTCGTTTCTGAAAGCAGAATGGTCTGCAAGCGGCACTGTATATACAGTAATCTTCCAAGATTGGGACGGGACGGAATTGAAAACAGAAACCGTTGCCTCCGGCGAAAATGCAGAAGCGCCTGAAAATCCGAAACGAAACGGTTATACGTTTACCGGATGGGACAAAGACTTTTCAAGTGTTTTCGAAAATTTAATCATCACCGCGGAATATAAGAAAAACGATTCCGGCGGCAACGGAGGCGGAAACACGGGAAATGCAAAAGTCGTTGAAAAAGAAAACACGACTGCCGAAACAACAAACCCGGATTCGGAATCAGGTTTTGAAAAAGAAGTGATTCCGGAAGTCCCTGTCGCGCCGCCTGTCACGGTGGTTTTGTTCTTTGCAATCGCAATTGCCTGTTTCGTTTTTGTCGCAAGAAACGAAGAAAATGAAGAGTAAACGGTTCAGCCGTTTCTTTTCATTTGTTTTTTATTTTTTATGCATTTAATGTAAAATATTTTGTTTCTGATGTTTATTTCTGATTTTTGTTTTTATTTTTGTTTCAAACTTGCATTTGATTGATTTCATTCATCAAAAACAGCATACAGCATACTCAACGTTCCGATTCCGAGCGGTTCTAAAACAATGCGGATGCCGTATTTTTCAATCAATTCACCGGAAATGCCGCACGGGATGCCGGGGGTTGAAACGAGCGAATTTTGTTTTAAAACGTCTTCACAAATCGTATCGGCGCACGGGGTGGCTTCAAAGATTTTGAAAAATGATTTCGGCGTTTTTGAATCATTCGGGTCGTATTTGAAAACGGGATAATTTGAAACAACTTCGTCAACGCGCTTGGAATCGACGTCAAAAACGTAAACATTCTGTTTTTCTTTCAAAAAGGTTTCAACGGCGGGCGTTCCGACTTTCCCGAGACCGATGACGAGAACGTCTTTGTCGTCCGCGTAATCTTTGGCGTGACAGAGAATTTCGGCGTAAATGCGGCCGGTGCAGATTTGGTTGTGAGCGATTTTACCATTTTTCAGATTGTGCGCGATGTATGCGAGATCGTCGGCCATTAAAATAATGTCGGCACCTTTCATAACGGCTTCATAATAACCGGCAACGTCCGTGTTTTCCGTGATGAAGCCGTCCATTCCGAAATGTTTGACGGTGAAAAGCAAAGATTCTGAAAAACTGCCGATGATTCCGTTTCCGGCGGTAATCGGAATAATTGCAATTTTTTCATTGTGCGGCGCGGTGTCGTAAATTTCGCGGCAAAGACCGTCTAAAGAGTAATCCGTCAATTCCGTGATCAAACGATCGTTTTCAACGAGCGCGTTTGTCATATTTGCCAAGTCTTCGGGTGTTAAAAGTGCCATAATCGTTCCTGCCGTGTCTCTTGTTATTAATTTTCACTTTCAAGAATGAAAGAAATTGCTTTCTCTCTCTTTTTCTTTGTTTCCGATTCCGTTTTTGCATAAGTGATGACGGTGTAAGCCGAATAACCGTTTTCGCCCGTGCATTCAAAAATTTCAATGCCGCCTTCTGCCGGATCTGCTTCAAATGAATGGAAATCGCTGCCGGCAGAAATCAAATGTTCGCCGCCTGAAATGAGTTTGCCGTTCTCTTTTTGGAAATGTTCGAAAATACAGTAAGCGTTTTCATATTTCGGATTCGTTGAATTTGAAACACCTTTTTCCTTGAATTCAGAACCGATGACGGAAAATGCTTCAATCAATAAAAGAAGCAGATTTACGCCGCATGAAAAATAAACACAAATCGGCGTCTGACTCGGAAAACGCGCGTCAATTTCCAGCACTTTCCATCCTTTTTGGCTTGAAATCGCTTCGACATCCATGATGCCATTCAAATTGAGTCCTTTTGCCAAATCAAACGCGATTTTCCGATACGTTTCATCATTCGGAAGCGGTGTGACCATAAAACAGTCCCAGACGTCATCGATATGAATGTGCGTTTCTTTGACGACCGTGTAATCGCTGCCGTTTCCGATGACTTCAAGCGATATGACCGGGCCTTCCAAATATTCTTCAATCAGATAATTTTCGGGAACCGATTTCAATTCGTCATCCGTCTGAATGATGCGGGCGCCGATGCTGCCGCTTTCCGACGGCGGCTTGACAAAATAAGGCGGCTCATCCGGAATATCTGCCGGTGTCGGAACACCGATGCTTTTGAAATAATCTTTGGATTCGGATTTGTCGCTGCTGATTTCATACGCGCCGAAATCGAAAAGAAGCGGGCATTTGATTTCATCGGCAGCGGATTTTAAAAATTGAATCGTTTCTTCATTTTCATTGACGGGAATCATGAAATCGGATTCTTCGGAAATTGAAATGAATCGGGATTTGTCTTTTGTAATGTCAAAACAATCAAAAACATCCGCCAGGCTTTGCGCCAGCGCGTTCGGATTTTTATCAATCAGAGTGACAATCAGACCGGCTTTTTTTGCCAAATAGGCCGCTTCAACGCCCTGAAGTTTGCCGCCGATGAGGCAAATGCGTTTTCCGGCGTATTTTGATTCCGGAAAATCAGAGACAATCGGAGATTTATTTTGAGCTGAAGCCGACATTTTGATTCCTTGAATTTGTGATTTGTAAATTTAATTTTTGAAGTTTTGCTGTCTGCCGCCGGGCGCGAGCCGCTCCGATTTTATGAGTTTGCAGAAAAACTCTGCCGAATTTTTGAATTAATTTTTGAATTAATTTTGAAAATTATGATTTATTCCGATTCAAATAAGCCTCAAAACTTTCCTGGCTGCCGCGCTCAAGCCCCATTTCATGAAGCTTTTCAATCACACTTTTCGCGTCTCTTTTTCTTTCGTTCAGCGAAACGTCGCGGTCAAAATTAACAACGCCTTCGAGTTTTGAATCGGCGGAAATGATGGATGTGACCACATTTGCGCCTGCGTTGAGGCGGTCAACCATTCCGGGAATGCCGGCAACATCCAGCGATGCGGGAATAAAACGGTCCGGGAAGACGAATCTGAGAATCGAAATGACTTTGAGCTCCATCAAATCCGATGCCTGCGTCGTTCCCGCAAGCGGTGTTCCGGGCTGCGGTTCAAATGTCATGACACGCACTTGATCGGGATCGGCCTCCTGCATACCGCGAACGGAAACAATCGCCGATTCGATGTCATCGGAAACGGACGGATTGATTGTCTCGCCGTTTGAGAGTTTCATTTTGGAAAAGCCTGTCAGGATGCCGTCTTCAATGCAGATGCCGGCAGCTTTTGCGTTCTTCCGGGCGGCTGCGCGTTCTTCAAACGACTGGCCGACGCGAAGTTTGGCGTAAAGTTCTTTCTGATAAGTTTCCTGATAAAGCGCAAAAAAGTCGGCGCCCGCTTCTCGAAGCGCCCGGACAAAATCGTTGTCGACAACGCCGGGAGACACCATGACAGGCAAACCCGTCACTTCTTTTGTGATTTTGACGAATTCCAAAAGATTTTCGGGCGTGCTGTGGAAATGAGGGTCTTCGCCCATCGTTAAATCAATCATGTGAACGCCGGAATCTTTGAGTTCGCCGCACATTTCGCGCAGTTCTCCGGGCGTAATTCTGTAGCGGTCGATTTTATTTTTGGCGTTGTAGTAGCAAAAAGTGCATTGATTTTTGCAGTAAGTGGAAAAATAAACGAAACTGTAAAGATAGACACTGTTTCCGAAAAAGTGTTCTTTGACGCGGACAGCGGCCTCATACATTTTTTTCAGGCTGTCTTTATCCGTTACGGAAAGCATTGCGCGAATCGCGTCGTCCGTTAACGGTTTTTTAGAAATGACGTCGTCTATGAATTGATTGTATTCAGCATCGCTCATTTCCGAAAAAAAATCCCCCATTTTAAATTCCCCATTGCCGCTGTTGTTGTGATTATTTAATTTTCATAATTTTGCAAGAATTACAGATTCGTATGAATGCCGTTGTAATAATATTCGGAACGGCTTCCCCTCTTGATGTTTTTGAAATTGTGCCGGACTTTGAGCAGGCGTTCGAGTCCGAATCCTGCGCCGATCCACGGCTTGTCAATGCCCCAGTCCATGTCCATCGGAACCGGACCGACAACGGCGGACGACAATTCCAAATCGCCGTGCATGACATCCACGGTCGCGCCGTAAACCATGCATTCATCACCCTCGATTTCATAGCTGATGCCGAGATGCGTTAAGAATTCGTCAATAAGCTGAACCAAGTTTTCGCGTGTTGATCCGTCGCCCATCTGGCAGAAATTCACCATCGTAAATTCTTCCAAATGGCTGCTGCCGTCGGATTCTTTGCGGTAGCAGGGACCGATTTCAAAAATCTTAATCGGGTCGGGCAAAACTTTGTCGAAACGGCGCAGATAATTGTAAAGAACGGGCGCCAGCATCGGACGCAGGCATTTGCCGTCGTCGGTTCTGAAAACCTGTTTGGAAAGTTCAACATCTTTGTCAATTCCCATTCTGACAATATACTCTTCGGGAATGAGAATGGAAGACTTGATTTCAATAAATCCTTTGGAAATTAAAAATGCCGAAATGTCACGCTCAAGTTCGGCCAGCATGTGCTCGCGGCTGTTTTCATAAATGTCGGCGAGCTCCGCCTTTCTTTTGGCGACCAAATCCGCTTCCAGCTCTTCATACGGCGGAAGGTTCGGGTCATCCAAATCGATTTCATCGGAAATCAGCAAAGCTTCCAGTCTTTTTCTTTGAGACGGTGAGAATTTTTCTTTTGCGGACACGGTAACGGGCTCCTCGGATTTTTGTGCGGGCGGCTGCTGTTCGGCGGCGAGCGGCTGTGTTGCTGCTGCTGTCGACTGTGCTGCTGTCGTCGATTGCGCTGCTGCTGTCGACTGTGCTGCTGCCGTCGACTGCGCTGCTGATGACGGCACTGCCGACTCTGCTGCGGCCGGCTGTGTTTCTGCCGGGGCGGTCTGTGCCGCCGCTGTCGGCTGCGGTCCTGCTCCTTTCTTCATCACTTTTTTCGGCGCGGATTTTTTGACCGGGGCTTCGACATATGTGACGCCGGGGTCATAGAAATCTTTGGCAACGAATCGGTTGATGCGTTCGCCGGAGAGTTTGCAGTGTTTGCAGACTTTTCTGTATTTTGAGTTGCGAAGTGCGCGGGCAGATGCGCTGCGTCTGGAATTGTTGACGGTGATTACTTCGCCGCAGTCGGTGTGAATACGGATTTTTTTGGTGGATACATCATATGACTTGACACCGTGCAAAACGTCTTTTCGTGAAAGCCAAACGTCGTTGAGTTTGACAAGCCGCTCAAGCATTGGTCTGTCCGCCATATTTTGTTCCTCCTTTTTCTCCGTGTATATATTAGATATTAGTAAAATGCGGAAATCCCGGGAATCTAACCCGGCTAAACGGATCTAGAGTCCATTCGGTCTACCTGACCAGATTTCCTTTCCGAAATGCCGATAAATATTGATTTTATTGTAAATTTATTTTGTTTCTTCTTTGAATCCGTTTTTGGTTTTGATTGATTCTGCAGTTGAAGTGTTCCCGCAATTACGGGCTTTTTTAATTAATACCTTTCCCGCCGAGCCTTTGAAAACGACGGCATATATGCTGCCGCTGTTGTCATTTTATACGCTTTTTATAACGCCGTTCGGCATTTGCATTATAAGTTCATGCTGTCAGCTGCTAAAGCGTCAGAAGGGAAAGGGATGTTGTATTGAGATCGTTTTCCCATGATCCGTTCTCTTTTTGAGATGCCGTAAGCCACGGGAGAGATTCGGCTGCGACGTGTTTTTGGTTGCAGAGAACGAAAGCCTGCAAGACCAGGCTGCTCGTGGCGGTGTATTTCCAAAAGCCGTTTTCGCGGACAGATGTCAGCCATTTCAATTTTTCGGAAATGAATTCAAAAATCATGAAATCGGCTTCTTCGCTGAATTTGCCTAAATTTTTCTGTTTCTGAAGCGCCGTCAAAATCAATGCCGTTGTGCCGGGATGCTGCCGATCGGAATCGTCGTTTTCGCAAAGGGCTAAGCTGAGGTCTTCTTCAAAAATGCCGGCATCGGCCAAGGCGGGCAGAATGTAAACAGTGTCATAAAGGTTGTCGCCCCAGTTTTCGCGGTATGCCAAAAGATATGTGACCGCTTTGCCGCGGGCGATGAAAAGATCGCTGTTGTCCATGCCGTTTGAATGAGATTCCAGATAAGAATAAGCCGCCGACAAACAAGAAACGGCGCGCGCGGTTTCGCGAAGGTCGCCGAAAGAGCCGTTTTCTTCTTGCTTCAAAAGCAATGTCTGAAGATACAAAAATGAAATCTGCGGATAATTCCAATAAAGATGAGACAGGATTAAATTTGTCAGATCTTTGACGGCAATGTCTGAAAAACTGCCGTTCGTACTTGATAAATGATCGGCGATCCATGAAAACCCTGCGTCCGCTGCTCTCGTAATTTCGGCCGAAAGCGTCAGCGGCTCGGCTTGAAAGTTGTGCGCAATATTACAGGATGTCATAAGAATCAGCCATAGAAATCTGTTTTTGCTGCGGCGGCGCCAATAGAAACCGGCTTTGCTGCAGAGATGTCATTATAGTAACTGATAGTATAAGAAAGTTCAGAAATGAAAAAAGTCAAAACGAAAATGAAAGAGATTTAAAAATAATCGGAAAATGAAAATCGGAAGTTGGAAGTGAAAGTATGAAAATTCGAAGGTTTGAAAATATGTAAGTTTGAAAAACGTAAGTCTGAAAAACGTAAGCCTGAAAAATGTAAGTCTGAAAATTTGAAGGTCTGAAAATATGAATATGAAAGCCTGAAAAATTATTAAAAAGTTTGAAAAAATTTAAAATTTTTCTGAAAAAAGACGTTTAAACAAAATAAATTGACATATGGACAATTAAAATTGCGGCATCAAAAACAGATTCAGAAGAGGTGGAAAAGAATAGAATATGAATAAAATCATTAAAAAAAGAATGAAGAAAAGATAAGAATAAGTGAGTTCCCTTTGGAAGGGAACCCGGTGTGTGTGTGTGTTTTTAATATGGTTTGTGGTTATAGAATGTGTGGTTTTAGACTTTACTTGAAAAACTGATAGCCTTTAAAATAAAAATCCAAAAGCAAATTTTACAAAGAAAGCGCATATATAAAAATGTTACTCTTTTTGAGAACAAAACCGGAATCGAAACGGAGGCAAATGTCTGAAGAAATGATGTGCCGTGAACAATTTTCAGAGATGTTAGAATATTACAATATCATTACAATTTTCGTGTTAAACAGGATAGTACAACAATAAATTTGCCGATTTTTATTCAAATTTAATCCAAATTTAACTCAAATTTAATCCATATTTAATTCAAATTTGCTAAAATTTGCTTAAATTTAAGTCTAAATTTTAGAAAAATAAATGAAAAAAACAAAAAAATGAAAAAAAATGAAGGCAAATTGAATAAAATAAAAAATATTTTTAGATTTTTATTACCTGTAAAGATTAAATAAATCAAGAGAACATTTAAGAAAGTATATTTATACTAAAAAGCCAATCTTAAAGATATTATTTTTATAAAAATATCATGCTTATTATTTTAATCAATTTTCATAAATTATTAAATAACGAGGTTAAAAAATGATTTGGATGATTCTTGAACGCGCTCTCGGAATTCACGGATTAAAAAACTTGACAGGAAACACAGGCTTTTTAGAAATCGAACCCAACATCGGCAAACAGGACAGAATGATCCGGTTCGTTGTCGGCATTGTCGCACTCATCGGTTTGATTTTCATTAAAAGAGGATTTATCGCCCGATATTTACTCGGCTTGGCCGCACTTGCCGGCCTTTCAACCGCTTATCTGAAATTTTCACCGGTTTACGCTTTAATCGGCGAAGACACACGAAAAAAGAAGAAAGGAAAGAGAAAATAATTTCAGTTTGAACTGAAATTATTTTTACTATTTTTTATTTGGTTTAACTTTCCAATATTGTTTTCTATATTTTTCAGCATTTTTTGAACGAGTCGCACTTTTTTGAATTATCCGAAATCAGACAACCTTGCCGGTTGCCGTAAATCTCTGATTATCTTCCAAACTTGCAAACAGGAACAAATCTTCTTTGCTGTAAGCGATTTTTTTGCCGCCTTCAAGTTTCAAAACACCGGTTTCGCCGGCGTTCAGTTTGTCTTTTTCGGCGCCGCCGACCGTAATTTTCTTGACGCGGACGGGATCGGATTGGAGGCCGACAAACAAATGCAGAACATCGTCTAATTTGACACCGCCTTTCGCGAATTTTGAAAGCGTGCATTCGATTTCAAAGTCGGACGCGATGAGTTCGCTGTTTGAAAGCAAAAATCCGCGCTCCAGTTCGCGTTCCAAAAGGCCTTTGAGGCCGAGGCCGACGCGGGACCCGGTGCCTGTTTCTTTGACATCAACGTCATGCGTTTGAATCGAGCGGATATCGACTTTTTTGTCAACCGGGTACAAACCGATTTTATCGTGCGTGTGAATCGTTCCCTGCAAAACTTTGCCGAGAATGACGATGCCGATTCCGGTCACATTGAAAAAGTGGTCGATAACGACGCGCGGCGGCAAGCTGTCTTTCGTTCTTTGTTCGGCTTCAATGCCGGCGCCGAGTTTGTGAATTTGTTCTTTCAGCTCGTCGATGCCTTCAAAAGCGTTCGGCGCGTCTTTGTTGGTGTTGAGCGAAACAACTTCCCAATTCTCAAGAACCGTCCCTGCCGTGACTTTTTTAAGCGTTTCTTTGAAAGCATCAATTTCCATGGCGTAGCTGGTGTCCGACTTCGTAATTGCGATAATCCCGCGCTTAAACCCGAGCAAATCCAGCGCCACCACACATTCGCCGACAATCGGCGTGAGACCGTTGGGCGTCACGCAAAGAATGGCCATGTCGGACAAATTCAGCGCCGCAACAATCGATTTCATCGATTTCGGATAAGATTTTGCGTCAATGTAAACGTATTTTTGTTCGTGGCGGTCGTCATTGAATAAGGTAATGTCAGAGTCCGTTCCTTTTTTGCCGAGCTTGGAGCCGAGCGATGTTCTTCCCGACTGCTCGTCCCCGATAATTGCGATATTTGTCATAAAATCAATCCTGAAAAATAATTTAAAATTTTAAAAATTGAATATTTGAATTTTGAATATTTGAAAATTGAAATATGATTCTTAAAGCCTGTTTCAAATATATGAGTTTTGTTTAATGTTTGCCGCTGCCGGCAGCATCCGCCGCCTGCGCCCGCGCGAGCCGCACAAATTTAAAAAATAAAGAAAACGAACCTGCGGTTTTTTAAAAATTTGTTTTTTAATCCGACAGTGTTTTTCTCATAATGATTCCCACGCCTGACGAATCTTCGCCGCTGTCAGAATTTTCCAAGACCGGAAAGAAATCCGGAATTTTGCCGGCCGTCACAAAACCTTCCTTCTGATACATTTTGTAAGCGTTCTGCCAATCGCTGTTCACAAGCAAAATCGCGCTTTTCAGCGCGTATTTTTCGGAAACGCTTTTCAAAAGTTCCGTAAAAAGGCGCTTGCCGATTTTTCCGCCGCGAACTGCCGGATTAACCGCGATTGATGAAATATAAAGTTCTTCGCCCGAGTCGCTGTGCGTTTCGTAAACCGAATGATTGAGACTGAAATTCGAATACGGAATCTCTTTTGAATAAGTCCAGAGCTCGGAAGAAATATATCCGGCAATTTCTTTGCTCCCGTTTTCGTTTTCAACTTCGGCGATTAAAAAGCCGTCGGAAAACGCCGCAATCCTGTCTTCAAATACTTTTTTAGATTCGATGACTTCGGGATGAAAAGAAAGGTGTTCGATTTTCATGATGTCATCGATGTCATTGGTATTTGCTTTTCGAATCGCTGCGGGCGGTAAATTTTCCATGGCAGAAAAAGGAGTGGAAATTAGATAAATCTTAAGGAAAAAATGAAAATAAAATCAATAATTGACGTTTTCGGTAAAAATGTCAATCGGCTGATTTTTAAAATCGATGTCGTTTGTCCATAAACAAAAATTATTATGCAGACAAACGAAAAGAATATGCAAATCATTAAAATCAAGATTTTTAAAATTGGCCGGAATAATATTTGAAATAAAAACGGATTCGGGATAGTTCGGATTTATGGCATTTGCATATTGCAGTATGTTTTGAATTTTTGAACAAGTTTGTTCTAAATTGATTTTATAGTCTTCTGTTTTTCTGTATTTTTTAAAAGTGAATTTTTTAGGGTTTAAGCCGTTTGTCGAACAGTAAAAATTGTACGATGCCTTGAGACATCTGTTATAAAATTCCGAAAGAACAACAATGTCAACAAACAAATTCGTTTTATTTTCTAAAAAGATATTCCGAGCGGCCAGACATGCCGGAAAACTGTCCGAAAAATACGGATGGGGAGAATCTAAAGAAATCAAAATATTGGCATCAATGAATATTTTTTCAGATGCAATATTTGAAATGTCTGCCAACTTGTAAACTGTCAAAATCAACTCTCCAGCATTTCTTTATAAGCTGCGGTGTAAGCCTCAGGATTCCGATGATATTTATAAATTTCACCAATAACAATATCAGCAATTTTTCGATCATTTTCTGACATTTCCTCAAAAATGACTAAATCCGAAATTTGAGAATTCTCAAAATCAATCGGAATTGAACGGAGAACAGAATTTAAAAATAACGGAATGACAATAGAAACACCTTCAAATGACAAAATCACTTTTCCGTTGTGATTGATTTCATTTTTAATTAAAGAATAAACTTTTTGCCCGTCTTCAAAAGAAACAGCAAATTCGGTATCAATGATTTCGCGAACATTAAGAACATTCATCACAACTTCCCTCCTTTTCTCTTTTTACAGTTAATTAAAATTCATCTTTTGAATGAAATTCTAATAGTTCAAAAAACTGTTTTGAATAAATTTGTTTCCATTTTTTAATTTTCGTTAAGTTTATAAATCGAAATAAACCGAAATGAAAAACGCTTAAAACAGAAACAAAAAAGCAAAAACAAAAGCAAAACAAAAGCAAAACAAAAATAATAAAGACGAAACGGAAAAATCCGTTTCTGTCCATTTGTATTTATTTCATTTAATTCGTTTACATTAATTATTCCAACGTCGGAATCGCCAAAAGCAAACTGCGGCGCGTGATGATGCCGACCATTTTTTCATTGTCGTCCATGATCGGAACGATGCCGATGTTTTTATGAACGATGCAGCTGACGATTTGCTCTGCCGGTGTTGTCGGCTTTGCCGTAATCGGGTTTCTGGACATCACATCGGCGACAAGCAAGTTTTTAATCTGAGCCTCCTGGTGGTTGTCGGGAACACTGTCTTTAAATTCCTGAAGCGCTTTTGCGACGTCGCGTTCGGAAATGATGCCGACAAGCTTTCCGTCTTCCATGACCGGAATTCTTCCGATGTTGTTTTCAAGCATCAGGTAACGGGCGTGAACCAACCGTTCGCTGGAATTGATGGTAATGATTGTTCTGTCGAACATGACATCTTTGGCCTGGCCGGTGAAGTCGTAAGCGCCGATCAATTCGTTCGGCGTGATCCATCCGAGAACTTCTTTTTCATCTTCCGAGACCAAAAGCACGCCGCCTTTTTCCTTCAAGATTTTTGCGGCGATGTCGAATTTTGTGGCCGGCTTAACGAATGTATAATTTTCCGTAACGGCCGTGACCACGGGGAGAGAGGAAGCAGGCTTTGTTCTTTTTTTCGTTCCAAGCTCCTTGGCAAGACTGCGCATTGTCAAAACACCTGTCACCTCACCGCTGTGTGTGACAAGAAGGCGTCGGGTATCTTTCTTTTCCATTATACCGAGCGCATTTGAAATCTTTGCCGATTTATCAATTGTCGGCGGAGCGACCATGATATCTTTAACCTGCATAATATTTTCACCTTTTGTGATTGATTGGTTTTAGGTTAATGTATAACGTTTTTCTAAAGAATATGAATTGAGCGAAATCGGAAAGCAGCAAAGCTGAAAATCCGATGACGTCCAACCCATAAATGTGAATGGCTTAAGCGGCTGACTTCAGCGTAAGTTGCTGACTTCAGTTGCTGACTTCAGTTGCTGACTTCAGTTGCTGACTTCAGTTGCTGACTTCAGTTGCTGATTTCAGTTGCCGGCTTAAGCGGTTTAAGTCAGTGATGTGAGTGAATGTGTTCTATGATTTTGTTTTCCGCTGTGCGGTAAACGCTGTCGGATTTTTAAATTTCGGCCCGCTGCGGGCAGGCATCAAACCTTTGTTCGGGTTTTTGCCGGCCGCATTCATTTCTTAAAACATCATTGTTTCTTTGAAATTTGAGCTTGTTTTTTGAAATCCGGAATATTTCTTTTTCTTTACTCTTGAGTTTCATAGTTCTCAGCAAGCCATCTCAAAATATCATCTTTCGAAATCATGCCGGAAACTTTTCCGTTCTTGGTGACCGGAAGAGAGACCACATTATTGTCAATGATTTTTTTAGCGGCGCTTGCAATGGATTCACTTGCATCGGCTGCAACAATGGTTGTCATCACGTCTTCTGCAATGAAAGGAATGTCCAGTGCGTATCTCATTGCTTTTGAAGAGGATTTCTTTGAACTTCGAATACTTCTTTTGCCGTCTGATCCGACCAGTTCATTGGCGGACAGATCTTTGACGGAAACAATTCCGACCGCTTTTTCATTGTTGTCCATAACAATGACTTTTTGAACGGCGTTCTTCTCCATTTCATCAATAATATGATTGAGTGTGTGGCTTGTGTTGACAACCACTGCTTTTCCGGTCATGGCGTCGCCGACGCGTCCTTCATTTGCGTTTTCGGCGGCAAACCGGATTAAATCTGTTTTTGAAACGATTCCGAGAACTTCCTTTTCAAAGATCGGAATGTGATCAATGTTTTTTTCGACCATCAGCTTGGCGGCTTCCGCCGTCGGAGCATTTGGCGAGAGTGTCACGACATCGGCGGTCATGACGGATTTTATCGGGATTTGATCAATCGGCCTTCGTTTCCAAGCCGCTTCTTCTTCAAAAAGCTTCATATTCAAATCGGATTTCGTAAAAATACCCAAAATCATCGGGTCGTCTACGACTAAAATGGAACCGACTTTGTGTTTCATCATAAGATTTCGCGCATGCGCAACTGTTTCATCAGGCTCAACAATATAAACCGGCGAACTCATGATATTCTTCACTTTCATGGATTTTCCTCCTAATGCGACTCGGCATTAAATCATCCGGAAAAAAACATTTTCAAGTTTTCAAATCTTTCTTGTTTGTTTTTTTGTTTTTGTTTGTTTGTCTGTTCATCTGTCAAATGTGCAGTTTTAATCAATGTTTTAGTCAGCAAAATTTTAACCAATGCAAATTTTAGTCATTGTAAATTTCAATCAATGTAAATTTCAATCAATGAATTTTTATATATTTCACATGAACTTCAAAAGTTAAAGCCGCAATTGGTTTATTCAAAAAACGAGAGCGAAAGCTCGCCTTATTTGAATACGACAGAAATGATTTGTTCCGGATCTGATTTCTCAGACATTTCAATAACCACTTCCGCAAATCCGTTTTAAAACAAAAGGTTTCAAAACAAAAGGCAGTCGTAACTCATGAACTGCTTTGCGTTTTAACGCGGGTTTGCTGGAATCAGAAATGTCATCGAACAAAAATGCTCTGGTATTGGGTTTTTGTGTCATTTGTTTCCCCCAAGATTTAATTTCCGGATATGTTAAAGAGGGCTTTACTTGGTTAAATAGTTTTTCGGATATAATTCCGGCGAAATTTTAACCGGACCGAACAAATCAGAAGCAAAAAAATGAATCCGATAATTTGAGTATAATGTGAGTATATGAACCCCTTGATTTCCGATGGAGAATAAATTGAGGACGTGTCTCTTGTATCATATTTTTAAAAATATAAAATATATAGAAAACGGCAAATAAAAATAAAAAACAAAGAAATTCGAAAAGGAAAATAAAAAACGGAAATTATAGAGAAATGAAATTGTGCTGTAAAAAATGAAAAGAAACAGAATGTAAAAACAAAAAATGAAAAAAACAAAAAATGAAATGCAAAAATGAAAAAAACAAAAGTAAAAAGCAAAAGCAAAAAGCAAAAAGCAAAAGTGAAAAAACAAAAATGAAAAACAAAAAAAGAAACAAAAATAAAAATGGAATAATGAAAATAAAAATAAAAAAGTAAAAGAGCGGTTTGATTTGTTTTACAAAACCGCAACTCTTGTTCTGTTTCCGGCGCTCAGCTCAATATCCTCGTTCATGCCGAATTTGGAAAAAGCATCGCTGATGCGGAGTGTCATACCGATTTGGATGCTGTTGACAAGTTCGGCGTGTTCGCCCCAGAGGGAGACGCGGATGTGGCCGGTGTCGTCTTCCAATTCGATGTTGGAAACCGTGCTTTGTGTGCCGTCGTCTCTTTCGAATTCGCGGAACTCGCCGATTTCAATCACGCGTCCCTGCACGGAATAAGACTTGCCGGGAAGGATGTCATTGATGCTGTCGAATTTTTCCATGTACTGAACTTCTTTTTCGGAAGCGACGACGTTTCCGCGGGAGCCGACGTTGAGCTCAACAGACTGGCTGAAGTCGTTCATTCTGGAATAAGCGTTGAGAACGTCAACGGATTCGCCGAAATCAAATTCGTCTAAATAGACGGTTTTGTCATCCCAAAGGCTGACACGGACTTTGCCGGTGTCGTCACCGATTGTGAATGTTCCGATTGTTCCTTCGCTGCCGTCTTTTCTGTTAAAGGTGCGGATGTCGGAAATATCTAAAATAACGCCTGATAAGTTGACGCCGTTCATGCCGTCTGTGATTTCAGAAACTTTTAAGAATTTCTGTTCGTACTCGACTTCAGCATCCAAAATGTCGACGACGCTTGAATTGCCGAGTGAAATTTCCACTTTCTGGCTGAAATTGTTGACTTTGGAATAAGCATTTTGAATGCGGATGGATTCGTTGATTTCCAATTCGTTGACGAGTTCGGCTTTGTCGTCCCACATGCTGACACGGATTGTGCCGGTGGAGTCGCCGATCGTCATGTTGGAAACACGGCCTTCGCCGCCGTCCTTGCGGGTAAATGTCTTCACCTGACCGAGATCCAAAACTTTGCCGAGAACGGTGATGTCATTCATGCCGTCTTTGATTTCATCAATTTTGCGGACCGGAATTTCGTATTCGACTTCCTGATCGGAAATGGCAAAAACACCGTTGTTGCCGACGTGAACTTCGGGACCGTTCAATCCTTTTTTCGTGTAGCCTGAAACGGTCACACAGCAGCCGGGCTTAATTTCCCCGTTTTCAACGGCATCCACTTTGGAATCCCAAACAGAAATACGGGCTTTGCCTGTCGGGTCGCCTGCAATGACTGTTGCGACGCGTCCGACTGTGCCGTCCGCGCGGTTGAATTCACGCGGGTCGTAAATGGTCAAAACTTTGGCGACAAAAGTGATGTTGCCGCTGTTTTCATCGATGGATTCGATTGTGACGACTTCTCTTTCCGTTGCGGAAACGCCGAGGTCGCTTAAAACAAGGCGGGCGCACATTTCATCATCGCAAAGACCGCCTAAAGCTTCTTTCCTTTCTTCGACTTTTGCGATAAAATCATCGTAGCTGATCAAATTTCGGACTTTTTCGTAGATTTCTTGTAATTCTGCCATTCTTTTTACCTGACTCTTTTAGTTATTTTCGACTTATTTGACGATGTAACTGCTATTTCTGACCTGACGGCAAAACGTTTGACATATTCAACAGTCTGATAAACCGAGTCTGATAAACCGAAGTCCTGAAAAATGATTGAGTTTGGGTACACGGACAAATGGATTGATTTAAAAAACAATTGAGATGTGATGAGTTGCTGAGGTTTGAGAAATAAATTGTTATATCTGAATATTTCACTCTCCTATTTTTACCTTGCTGTTTGTTCCCGTCTGTTTAAAAAGTCTGTTTAAAAAATGTCTGTTTAAAAAATGTCTGTTTAAAAAATGGTCTGTTTAAAAATTGCCTGTTTGATTTTGTTATTGTCTGTTTGTGTCTGCGTGTGCAATTATTTATATTAAAAATGCTGTTTATTGTGTATTATGATTCGAAGGTGCGAAGAGCATGGATGTTTCCGGGGTGAAATTTGTCCGGAATGTGACCAGGAAGGACAGTTCATTTTAGACGAGGAGCGTGAAGACCGTTTAGGACGCTTTATCGCCGGCGCTTTAAGGCATTTTCCGGCCAAGCTCGGGCTTTCGATGTATGAAGACGGCTGGGTCAGCATCAACGCATTGACTGCCGCTGCCGCCCGCAAATACAAATGGCCCAAAAAATATCATATTTATGCGCTTGTCGAATCAGATGAAAAAGGAAGATACGAAATCTCCGGCGGCAAAATCCGCGCCGTTTACGGCCATTCCATTGACGTCAACTTGGATTACCCGCTTTATGAAGGCGAATTTGCTTATTTCGGCGTCGGCCCCGAAGAAGTCGACATCATTTTGGACGAAGGCATTCTGCCCGTGAAACAAAGATATGTTCATTTGAGCACAACACTTGAAAAAGCGATTGAAGTTGCCATGATCCATTCGGAAAACCCGTCTATTTTCAAAATTGACGCGGCAGCCGTCATTGACGATGGTCTGAATCTCATGGTGGCCAATGAAGATATTTTGCTGGCGGATGAAATTCCGGCGGAGTATATTCTGGAAATTTACGAATAAATTTTCAGCAATTTACACTGATTTTTTTTGTCTGTTAATTATTTTGTTAATTTATCTGAATTATTTGTTAATTTATCTGTTAATTATTTATAAAACAGACTTCATTCTTTTATTCGGGGCAAAAGAATGGAAATGTGGACGATTTTTTTGGCGGTAATTTTTGGCATTATTATTGCAGCAATTATTTTTTTCGAATTTATTTTAGAGCCGTATCAAAAAAACAAAAAAAATAAAGAAGCCGAAACTTCCGGTACTCAGGATATTCCCGATCATGTCTGTAATTATGACGGATATATTGAACTGACAAATGATTTTACGAGGTATTATTGTACCGTATGCGGCAAATATCGGGGAACATATCATGATTATTATGACGGCGACCCGCGGGACGACTGATAAATTATATTATTTTTTGAATGTTCATTTTCGGCAAAATTACCACAAACCTTATTAAATCAAAATATTGTTTATTCTTTTGTTTGTTTTTCAAACATTATCGCCGAATTCGGCAATATTATAATCAAAACCGGTTTTCGATTTTTACGAAACCGCAATCACCTTCATAATCAATTTCAACCGGATGCAAAAAGCATTTTCCGGAAAATTAAAAAATTATCAATATCGATGAACTCAAAATGACAGATACGAAACAGTTTCTGCAATCAAATCGATTCAAAATCATATCATATAAGTAACAGGTGACCGCACCGTAAGGATGTGCGCGCTTTAACCTGAATCAACCCGCGCTGAAAATAATCGAAACGACGAATGAAGCGCCGAAACATCACAATTATATTCATTTCAATAAATGGCAAGCACGGCAAAGCCGGCAAAAACATACAGTCGAAATGCAATCAAAATGCGATTAAGTGTAATCATTCAAAATGATTTGCAATCAGAATGATTTGTAATCAAAACAATTGCAATCAAAATATTTGATTTTACACGCAAAACAAAAATTTGAAAAATTCATATTATTCCGTCATCCAAAAAACCAAACTTCAAACTTATAAGAATAATTTCAATATCTGCAAACTCTGTTAATTCATGATTGAGCAGTAATTCATCAGTCTTATTCCGCTGTAAATGCCGTTTCTAAACGATTTGCAGCTTAAATAAAACGCTTTTCAGCTTCAATTGAAGTGTTAAAAGCGTTAATAATCCAAGTTTGGCAACAGTTAAGCAGCAGTATGCGCCGGCGCAAATTAAAATGCGCCGCTTTGAGAATAATTGTGAATCTTAATTTTGTTTTATCGGCTGCCGCTTAACTGATGTTTTTCCCGTATCGGCCAAAATGCTTGGAAATGAATATTTTTGATTTTGAATCTTCCTTGAGCAGCTGTTCTATTTACCGTTTTTTGAGTTTTTGGATCCGACAGGAGACAAAATCATGCAAAATGAAGATACAACAAAATATATTATCAGAACAAAAATCACCGCCGACGGCGTTATTGAACGTCCGGATATTGTCGGCGCCATTTTCGGTCAAACCGAAGGACTTCTCGGAACCGATTTAGATTTACGCGAACTTCAAAAAACAGGTCGTATCGGCAGAATTGAAGTTATGGTGACAACAAAAAACGGCAAAACGCGCGGCAATATTTTCATTCCGTCCAGTTTGGACAAAGTCAAAACATCTGTTTTGGCGGCTTCTCTTGAAACCATTGACCGTGTCGGCCCGTGCGTCGCAAAAATCGAAGTAATTAAAATCGAAGACGTGCGCGCATCCAAGCGTGTCAACATTGTCGAGCGTGCCAAAGACATTTACAAAACAATGTTTGAAGACGATTTGCTGGAAGCGCAGGAAATCACCGACGTTATCCGCGAATCTGTTCGTGTCGAAGGCATCACGACGTACGGCAAAAACAAACTGCCGGCCGGACCGGAATACAATTCCAACGACATTATTGTTGTCGAGGGCCGCGCCGATGTTTTAACGCTTTTGAAATACGGCATTAAAAACACAATCAGTGTCGGCGGCACAAATATTCCGCCGGAAGTCATTGATTTGCTGAAAGGCAAAAAAGTAACGGTTTTCACCGACGGTGACCGCGGCGGCGAACTGATTATCCGTGAATTAATGCAGGTGTCCAATGTCGATTATATCGCCCGCCCGCCGGACGGCAAAGCGGTCGAAGATATGGTTCAAAAAGAAATTGTTTTGGCGCTTCGCCGCAAGATGACGAAGGACCAGTATATTGAAAAGTACGGCATCGTTCTGCCGGCAAAAAGATCCAGAAAAACGGTCGAGCCTGTCAAGACGGCCCGAACCGTCAAGGCACCCGTCAAAACGATTGAAAACGTGCCGAAAAGAGTTTCATCTGTTCGAAAACCCGCCGGCAGAGCTGAAGACGACGATGAAGTTTCCGCAATAACCGCCGCGCCTGTCAGAAGAAGCCGCACCGAACGGCTGACGGACAAGCCGGAAAGAGTTGAGCGCAGAAGAATCTCTGAAAAAGCCGAACCGGAAGAAGAGGAGCGTCCTGTCAGACAGCTGCGCGCCAGATCCGTGAAACCCAAAACCGATGAAATTGACGACATGATTGCCGTTAAGTATGTCGATTTGGATCAGGAATCTGTCTCTGAAGACTCTTTGGAAGAAGAAAGACCGAGACGCGAAAGAAGGCCGGCTGCAGCAGCCGAAACCGAAGAAGCGCCGAGAGTTTCAAGAAGCAGAGAGCGTGACAGCAGCAGAGAGCGCGACAGCAGCAGAGGCGACGACAGTCAGGACCGCGGCAGCAGAGAGCGCAGCACCGGAAGGGAACGCACCGGCGATTATAATAATCGGGACCGCAGCGGCAGAGACCGCAGCAGCCGTGACCGTGACGACTTCAGAAGAGGCGGAAGAGAAGAAGAGCCTGAAAAGGAAAAGAAGCCTGCAATTCCCGCGCCGTTTGACAAAGAAATGGAAGCTTTGACGGGAACATTTTCATCTAAGGTTTTGGATGAAAACAATGCAATCATTTCCGAAATGCCTGTCAGGGATCTGGCCGGCGCTTTAAAAACCGGAATTGACGGCGCAAAATCCGTTGTTTTTGACGGCGTGATTTCACAAAGAATTGTGGACATTGCCGCCGAACAGGGCATTGAAAACCTGATTGGTTTAAAAACAGGAAACGTCGTTAAAATGCCTGCGTCGATGAAAGTTTTTGCAGCTCAGTAAATTGAAATTTAAAACGCTGCTTCGGTTTTCGGGGCAGCAATAATTCTTTTTTTGAAATTATATTTTCATCTGATTTTTGCCAAACTGAATCATGAATAATGGATATCATTCAAAAATGGCGAGTCGTATTTTCAACGATTTTGAAAAACTGTGCCGTTCGCGCGGGCGGCCGTGCAAACAGCAAGCGGCTGCATAAACAAAAATGAAAAAATCAAATAAAATGGAACCGCCTGACAAACGGAACCAAATGCAAACGAAATCAAATAAAAATGGAACCATCTGAAAACGGAACCATCTGAAAACGAAATCAAATAAAAATGGAACCGTCTGAAAACGGATCCAAATGAAAAAATAAACAAATTTAAACGTAAGGCGGATACTCTTTTTTCTGTGATTTTGTCTGCGGGTGGCGTTCTTCGTACCAAATTTTAGATTTTTCGATTTCTTCTTGGCTTCTGAATTTCTTTTCCGGTTTGGATTCGACTGTATCCGGTTTGTTTTCAAATTTGTTTTCGGAAGCGGAAACACTGAAAATAATCTTTTCGGCTTTGATTTCGGTTTTGGCCGGGTTTGTCTGCATCTGCGGTTTGACGGATGTGTTTTGGCCATATTCTTCAAAAACAATTTGCTGATTGGCTTTTCTGAAAACATCCGTGTCTTTGTTTGTTTTTTCCGGCGCCGATAAATCGGTTTTTTTGCGGCTGCTCTGCGAGCTGCTTTGAATTCTGACTTCTTCAAATTGGAACGCGACGGCTGAAACTTTCATTTGGTTTAAGGAAGCGTCTGTCGGCCATGCCGCTGCTTTTGACGGGTTTGCCGATTCCTTTTGTTCCGTTTTCGGCATTTTTCTCGGTTCAAATGCCGGCCAATTGTATTTCGGTTTGGATTTGGTTTTCATTTCGGCTTCAAAATCCGCTTGCTGCTCTTCTTTTGAAACCGCGGTAACGGAAGCGAACTGATCGGATTGATTCAAATCCGAATTTTCCGGAGAGGAATGATTTGAAGAAGAATGATTTGAAAAAGCTGAAGAAGCGGGAGTTTTGCTTCTTGATGATTTTTCGCCGACGACAACCGTTCCGAACGGTGTTTCAACGGTCTGCAAAAATTCACCATTTGATTCGTTTGAATCATTTGAACCGGATTCATCTTCGGCAACAATTTCAACTTCGGCAGACTCATCTGTCGGAACGCTGACCGGACGGTCGGCAACGGGAGATGAAAATTCGGATAAACTAAATGTTTTGGGAGAAGATTCGTCGGTTTCGTCAATAATTTCGGCGTCAAATCCTTCGGAAAAATTTTCGATTTTTTCGGCATCAATCGAATCAGATTTGGCGGAAGTTTCCACAGGAAACTCAGGGGTGCATAATGAATCTGAATTTGTGTCCGAACCGATTTTGTTTTCGGTTTGTATTTGTTCTTCCGATGTTGTTTCAATTTCATCAATTAAATTGTTTTCAAACGTTTTTTCAAGCGATGATTTTTCGGAAATTTCAGAAATTTCGAATAATTCAGAATTTTCTTCGATTCCTTTTTCCGCTTCTTCTTTGATTTCTTCTTCGATTCCGTCTTTAATTCCTTCTTCATCTTCCGTTTTTTCTTCTTCCATCTCGGCGACCGTATTGGCTCTGACGGTCACTTTTGTGATGACGCCGATTTTCTTGATTTCGGCTTTTCCGATCACTTGAAGCGTGCTGCCGTTTGCGTAACCGACGACGCAGCCGGGCATAATCGTGATGTTGCCGCCGCTTTCAAGGGAACGGACGACAGCGTTTTGAAAAAGAGAAACGTCGGATTCGGCGTTGATATTTCCTTTGACGCGGGATCCCGAGCCGACAATAACCTGACCGGCTTTTAAATCGCCTTCCAAGATGCATCCTTTGCCGAGCTGGACGTTGCCGTCCACTTTAATATTTTTCCAAAAGTGCGTTCCGGGACCTGCAATCAAGTTGCCGCTGACGGCAACATTTTCATCGATAACGGAATTTTTTGGAATGATATAAGTGTTTGATGGCGCATGAAAACGAATGTTCTTGGAAGAAATCATAAGGTTAAAACCACCTACAATTATTTAAACCATATTAAATACCCGCCGTTAAACAACCGTCGGGAAATAAAACAAAAAAAGAACGGAAATAATCAAAAATTCCCGAAAATTAAGCACAATGATTAAAAAAGCAAAAAATTGAAAAAAATCAAAAAAAGTAAAAAATCAAAAAGAATTGAAAAGAATCAAAAAATTGAAAAAAACAAAGAAATTAAAAAAAGTAAAAAGTTAAGAATTATTCTTCCAAAGCTTTGGACATTTCAACATACCAAAGCGCATTTTTAATCGTTGCCTGCACTTCTTCTTCGGTCACTTCACGGACAATTTTTCCGGGAACGCCGAGAACCATGCTTCTCGGGGGAATGATTTTTCCGGCAGGAACGAGCGCGTTTGCGCCGATGATGCTTCCTTCGCCGATGACGGCGCCGTCCAAAACGGTGGAATTCATACCGATCATGACATTGTCTTCGATGACGGGACCGTGAACGACAGCGCTGTGGCCGATTGTCACGTTTTTGCCGATAACGGTCGGCTGGCTGATGTTGCTGTGAAGGACACAATTGTCCTGAATGTTGCTGTTTTCACCGATTTTAATCGGACCCGCATCGGCACGGATGACAGCGCCGTACCAGACGCTTGTGTTTTCGGCAAACTCGGTGTCACCGACAATTGTTGCGTTTTTTGCTTTTCTTAACATGATTTAAGCCTCATTTCAAATTGAATTTGTTTTTTATTTTTCCTTTGAAGATTAAAATTTTGAACTTCCTATTTTGTTTTTTCGGAAAAAAGAATGAAAAATGACAGAACGTGAATCAAATGTCACCAAGAATAGAAAAACAAGAACAGAAAAACAAAAACAGAAAAACAAAAACAGAAAAACAAAAACAGAAGAACAAGAACGAAAAAAAGAAAAATCAAAAAAATAACGAGCGGGATTAAAATAATCCCGTAACGATATTTGTAATCAGTTCAACAATATCAATACCCGATATTTTCAGGACGATGAAAGCGCCGATGAAAGTTCCGATCATGCTGCCGACATTGGCTAAGGCGGCGACATAAATGACTTTAAAGAACGGATTGCTGTTGAGTTCTTTGAAAGTTTCGGCATTCATCATGTTTTTCATGTCTGCCGACGTCGGCTTTCGGCTTCCGGCTTCGGCAAGTCCTGCAAACCAGCCGGCCGCAAGCAGCGGATTAATGGATGTGAACCAAGCCAGCAGGAAAGCAACGGCTGCCGATCGGAGTTTTCCGCCGGCAATCAAAACGCCGATTGAGCTGAGAACGCCGTTGATTAAAAACCAGCATCCGAATGCCAGAATTAAAATGTCGGGCGTCATTTCCGGATAGGTGATGACGGAATAAATGATGTAGGCAAAGGCGAGCAAAACCAGCGCGACAATACCGTAGCTGATGAATTTCACCAAACTGAACCTTTTTTTCGGGATTACGTCTAATTCCGCCAAATTCGGAATTTGGGACGGATTGTTCAAATAATTCGTCATTCCTTGACGGTGTCCGGCACCGATGACAACAACGATTTTTTTGCCCGGGCCTGCGGCTTTGACGGTTCTTAAAATGTTTCCGGCTAAATACGCATCGCGCTCGTCAATGAGAACGGAAGCGGCTGTCGGTGACAAGTGGCGGAATTCTTCAATCATCGCCGTGACGACATCTTGGTCGGTCATGTTGTTGATGTCAAATTCCTGCTCGTTTTCGTCGCCGAAAAACATGCCTTTGACAATATTGTAAGCCATTCTCAGCTTTTCGCCGAAGCTTAATTTCGCCAGGAAACGCTTAAACGTTGTCTGAATATCGCGGTCGATGAGCGCGATTCCGGCGCCCACTTCTTGGGCGCCTTCGACGGCGGCCATCATTTCAGAACCGGGGGGAACGCCGAGCTGTTCGCCCATTTTTTTCTGCATGTAAGCTAAAAATCCGTAAAGAAGATAGTAAAAAGTTTGTCCCGGTTTTAACACGTCTTTGAAAGAGATTTCAGAATCTCCCGCGTCGGGATCTGTCATTCCTTTGTATCGGTTCGCGTCAAGTTCGACGGCGACGATATCGGGTTTTTCCCTTTCAATCGTTTCGCGGACTTCACGAACACTTTTCGGAGAAACGTGTGCCGTCCCGATAATAATGATTTGCGTCGGATTCAAACATTCCCCGTTTTCTCCGGCTTCTCCCGAAACCGGAACAACATTGCTGAAATCGGCGCAGGTGTTTAAACCGGCAGAATCGACAGAGTCGGCAGAACCGACTGAACCGTCTGCCTTTTGCGAATCGGGCGTGTTTGAAAGAACAATGTCCGAAATTTCAATGTCAGAAGAATTTTCATCCGGCAATGTTTCTGTCGGCGGCGCTTCGTCTGAAACAGAAGATGAACCTGAAAAATCAGAAGTTTGGCCGGAATCGGTCGGTTCTGAAAAAGGGTTTGTATATTCGTCTTCGTTTTTCATAGTGTAAAACCTGAATTTTCCTGTTAAATTTACTTTAAGTTAATCTCAATTAATCTTTCAAAATATTTCTTATTCTATTTAAAGACGATTTGTTTTATTTGCTGTCGAATATTACATTATTCTCTAAAAACGGAAAATATGGAAGAATCGAAATCGGCCAAAAGAAAAAGAAAATAAGATCTCAGAACCAAAAAGCTTGATTTCAAGATTTTTTCAAAATTGTGCCGCAATAAGAGAGGTTCCTGCCGCCATTAACAGGTTCGTTTTTTATGCCGTCTGTAATCAATTTTCATCATCGGACGATAAAGTTTGCATAAGGGCAAAGAAATGTTCAGGCTTGCCGGTACTAAAATATTCATACCAAGATTCCAATGTGTTTGATTGAAAAACACCTAAATGTTCAATAATTTGTTTCGCCCACAACAAAGCGCCGGTGGAACTTGCCGTAATAAGATTGTTATCCGCTACAGACGGCTTGTCTACATAATAATTTTGTCCTTTATAACAAGGGGAAACCATTTCAAGAAATCCCGGCCCGTTACTGGTATGCGGGCGCTTATCCAATACTCCAAAGTCGGCAAGCGCAGCAGTAGCCCCGCAGACTGCACACACCGTCGCGCCGAAAGAAAGAAGTTCACTTGCTTTTTCAATGACAGCCTTGTGTTTTGGGTCGTTCCATGTATCTGCGCCCGGCAACAGTAGCACGCTTGTTTCATTCACAACAATATCCTCAATTAAACAATCGGGCACTACTGTCATCCCGCCCATTGTCTTGATCGGCTCTTTAGAATGACTGACAGTTTTGAGCGATACACGCGGCGCGTCTTTTTTGAAAAATCGGCCGGAATTCAGCTCCGCCATCACATACCCCGGTTCCCAGTCGGCTAAAGTATCAAGGACGTAAACATAGATTGTAAACATAAATTTTCTCCATTTTCATTGTAACAGGCAGATTGGTTTGTTTTTTTATATTTGGTTTTATTATACCGTTTTATAATACCGTTTTACTATATCGTCGTATACCGTTTTATTATATCATTTTATTATATATTATATTTTGAATTATTAATAACAGTATGGCAACAATCTATAACGAAAAAAGGAAAAGGAAAAGCAAAAAGGAAAAATATAAAGGAAAATCAAAAAAGAAGGCGAAAAGAAAATAAATCAGCAAAAAACGCCGACAAATTTCAATTTGCCTGTCTCCTGTTTTTGATTTTATTCTGTCGCGTAATTATCGAAATAATTTTTGACCAAAATGATCGGCGTTCCTTTGTCGCCGCTACCGCTTGTCAGGTCGCATAAGCTGCCGATTAAATCGACATATCTGCGGGGCGTTGTTCCCTGGGATACCATTTTGCCGGACACGTCTTCTTTGTTTTTGATGCTTTCGCGAAGCGCGTCTTGAAGTTCGTCGCCTTCCAGGTCTTTGAATTCGTTGTCGGCCAAATATTTGAGTTTCAGCTCGTTCGGCGTCCCTTCCAAACCTTTCGTGTATCCGGGAGAAACAACGGGGTCGGCGAGTTCCCAAATGCCGGCAACCGGATCTTTGAAAGCGCCGTCGCCGTAAACCAGAACTTCCACTTGTTTTCCGGTTCTTTCTTTCATTTGTTTTTGAACGTCGTTGACAAAAATGTCGCAGTCTTTCGGGAAAAGCTTGATTCTGTCTTCGGTGGCTTTGTTGGCGCCCAAAATGCCGAAGTCGGGGTTGAAGCCGCTGCCGTCGACCGGCGCGCTTAAAAGGTCGTCCAGGCCATAAACTGTTTCGGCGCCGGCGGCTTTAAGGGTCTTTTTTGTTCTGTGACGGGAGTGAATGTCCGCCGTCAAAACGTGTTTTGTAAATTGGAGGGCGGCGCGGGAGTGATTGGCAAAAATCACTTCAATGTTGTCGCCGAGACTTTTATAATATTCGATGTAGTCAACGCCTGTCCAAAGGTGTTTTGTGTTTTCGCCGAAAGCTTTTCTGAATTCTTCTTCGGTCAGAACGTCTTTGTACGGATTGACGCCGGCTTCATCAATTTGTTCCCATGTGATGATCTGGTTGCCGACTTCGTCGCTCGGGTAGCTGAGAATCAAATAAACTTTGTCGAGTCCCATTGCGATGCCTTTGAGCATAATCGCGAATCTGTTGCGGCTCAAAATCGGGAACAAAACGGCAGCCTCTCCGCCGGGGAATTTGCTTCTGACATCTTTGGCCAGCTGTTCGACCGTTGCGTAATTTCCTTGTGTTCGGGCGACAACCGCTTCCGTGACGCCGATGACGTCACCGTTTTCAATTTCCAGACCCGAAGATTCGGCGGCTTCAAGAACGGAATTTGTAACGATTGACGCCAAATCATCGCCTTCTTTGACAATCGGTGCTTTAATGCCGATGGATTGTGTTCCTGTTAATTTCAAAATAATCACCTGTGCATTCAAAATACAAATTTAAAGTATAAGTATTCGAGTAATAATTTGAATGAAAATAAATATCGAATATTGTATGAACAAGTAAAAAAAGAAAGTGGTATGATATAAATTTGATTTTAATGAACAAAAATGACACAGACTGAAAAATGAAAACTTTAAAGATCGGCCGCCGTCAAAATCAAGTTTTAAATATTATTTTTTAAATTTTTTAATTTTTTTTAAATTTTTTTAAATTTTTTTAAATTTTAAAAGAAAGATTTAATAATGTTTAAAAAAACATCCTTCATGAATAATTGATATAATTTACAGAATAACGATTTTAAAATTCATTTTGAATGATTTTTGCCGGCTTTTATTGGCTTTATCGGTTTTTTAATTATTCAATTATTCAGTTATTCGCAGGTTTAAACCGGTTGAAACAGCCGCTGTTTGAGCCGTTTAAAAGGAAAGGTATAGAAAATATAAAGGTAAGGAGATATGAATAATGAAACTTGAAGGTAAAGTTGCAATTGTTACGGGATCGACATCGGGAATGGGCAGAGAAACGGCAAAGCAGTTTGCCAAAGAAGGCGCCAAAGTTGTTGTCGTCGGCAGAAATGAAGACCGCGCCAAAGAAGTGGTTGAAGAAATTAAAAAAGACGGCGGCGAAGCAGCATATGTAACGGTCGATATGACAAAAACCGACACTTTAAAGACAATCGTTGACAAAACAGTTGAAACATACGGAACGGTGGACATTTTGTTCAACAACGCGGGCATGCTTTCCGTCACACCGATTTTGGAATTGAAACCGGAAGAATGGTATGATGTTTTCAATGTGAATGTGACGGCGCCGCTTTGTCTGGCGCAGCTCGTGGCCCCGATCATGAAAAAGAAAGGAAAAGGCATCATTATTAACACAACTTCTGTTGCCGGATATGCCGCACATCACGGGTTTACCGCTTATGTGACAACAAAACACGCTGCCGAAGGATTGACAAAATCGATGGCCAAAGAATTGGGCCCGGAAATCAGAGTGAACGCGATTGCGCCCGGCGCGATTCACACCGCAATGGTAGACAGCATCGGCGGTCCGGACGCCTTAACGGGAATGATTGAAGGCGCGCCGCTTAAAAGAATCGGTCAGCCGATTGACATCGCAACAGTCGCAGTTTTCCTGGCATCGGATGAGTCGTCATTCGTGACCGGCCAAAGTCTCAGAGTCGACGGCGGTTTTGATGTTTAATTTTAGAATTTAAAAAAAGAAAATCGAAATGATCCGAACAGGATCATTCTTTTTATTTTTATTTGATTTGTGATTTCCGGCAGCAAAATCAAATTTGAATGAATCGCCGGAAATCAATTTGAACAAATCACTGAATAAATCAAATTCAAACGAATGCCGGATAAATCAATTTGAATAAATCACTGAATAAATCAAATTCAAGCGAATTGTCGGATAAATCAATTTGAATAAACGAATTTGATTTATCGATTGATTCTGTTTCCACTTCTTCATTTTGAGACTCGTTTTGGGATTTACTTTAGGATTCACTTTGGGGTTCGTTTTGAGGTTCATTTTGGGATTCGTTTGTTTTATTTTTGAAATTGTCTTTGAGATAGATTGCCGTCATCAGGTCTGTTCTTGAAATGATGCCGACCATATTTCTTTCGCTGTCTAAAACGACAAGGCGGCCGACAGTGTGCGTTCCCATTTCATTGAAGGCGTCCAGAGCGGTTGCATCGGGGTGAACGGAAACGACTTCTTTCATGATGTCTTTGACAGTGAAAGCATAGCGTTCGGCTTCATTGATGTGGCGGGTGTCTTCAACCGTAATCATGCCGACAATTCTTCCGTTTTTAATGACCGGATAGCCGGGATGTTTTTTCTGAAAAACGAAATTGATGAATTCGACGAGAGGCATGGATTCGTCAACCGTCAGGACTTCTGTTGTCATGATGTCTTTGACAACAATGTCTTCCAGAATTGTTGTTGCTTTAAACATTTTGCCTTCTTCGGCAGCGGAAATGTATAAGAAAAGCGCCAAAATCGCAAGCCACCAGTTTGTGAAAATGCCGATGACTGCCAGGACAACCGAAAACCCTTTTCCGATTGAAACGGCGGTGTTTGTCGCTTCTTCGTATGTGTTTCTTTTAGCGAGCCATGCTCTGAGAACGCGGCCGCCGTCCATCGGATAGATCGGAAGAATGTTGAAAAAGCCGAGCAGCAGATTCAAAGTTCCGAGAAGGAAAATCATTGTCGGAATATTGGCTGTGAATGTCGTAAGGCCTTCGGTAACCCAGTTTGTGACATCCGGAACACCGAAAACGGATCCGTAAACAAAATAATTGAAAGCCAAAAGAACGGCACCGATAATGATATTTGAAAGCGGGCCGGCCAAAGCAATGTTCAGCTCTTTGGAAGGATCAATGTTTCTGACATTTTCGGGATTTTCAATTGCGGAAATGCCGCCGAAAAAGAAAAGCGTGATATTTTGGATTTTAAGACCGTAAGAATTTGCCAGCAGCGAATGAGACAATTCGTGAATCAGAAGCGTCACGAAAAACAACAGCGCTGTCAGACAAGCCAGAATATATCTGGCAATCGGCGGCTCGACATATCTGAAACCGTACGGCCAGACAGAAATTGCGAAAATAAAAGCAAAAAGCAGGAAGACCAACAAGAATGTAATATGAACATAAATCGGAATTCCCTTAACGGTTGCAACTTTATAACTCATAATTTATAAAGCATTTTTAAATAATATAAAAGTTGCCGAGTAAAAATTTAGAACAGAAAGATGAGAAGCGTCATTAAACATTTATTTTGGATTTGTTTTCAGATTTTTCGAAATTATATTTTGGAATTCTTCTTTAGAAATTTTAGGATTTTATTTGGAACTCTTTTTGGGAATTTTAGGATTTTATTTGGGTTCTATTTGGGTTCTATTTGGATTTCATCTGAAATCTTATTTGAGATTTTATTTTCGAGTTATTATTTTTAGATTCTGTCGGATCTCATCTGAAACTTAAATTTTTTATTCTTCCGATGTTTGTTTTTATTTTAATTTTATTTTTATTATTTTGGGAAAGTGAAAATGACCCCTTTGTTTCGCCTGGAAAGTATATAAACGCCCACCCCCCGATTATTTCCAATGAAAAATATTTTTGAAAAATTGCGAAGAAAAAAAGAAAAATAAAATTACATTTTATTTTTGTTGTTAAAATAATGTTGTTGTGTTAAGAAATTTTTATTATTTAAAGTTATTGAAAATAACAAAAAATGTTAATTTTTATTTTAATATTATTAAATTTTAATAAAATTGATGAAAAGTTGAGTAAAATTGATGAAAAGTTGAATAAAATATAATTAAATTGTATGGAATTACATGAAATTATGAAAACATAAATAAAAACCAAAACAGGAAACTGTAAAAAGTAAATATAATTGCAATAAAGAAATGAAAAAGAAATAAAAAATAGGAAAAGGAAATAAAAAATAGGTCAAACACTGATAAAAAAAATAAAACCGGATCAAAAAAAGAATATAAGTTTGATGAAAAAACGAAAAATAAAAACAAAAAAATAAAAATAATTCTCCGACTCTTCGCTAAATCACGATTTTTCTAAAACTCTCCATTGGAAATCATGGGGTTGGTCAAAAAGACCAATTTTTCATTTCCTTTGGAACGAATAACAAGTAAATGATCTGAATATAATTAATGTGAATAAACCAATTATGAAAAATTTAAGTTCTTATTCCAATTATTAACAAGATATTAACATATTAACAGGAAAATGAACAAAATTCATGTCTTTGAATTTGTTCAAGCAAATCATTAAATATTAATTTTTGGTTTTTGTGTCATGGATGAAAAAGGTATTTCTGAAGAAGAATTATTCGCAGAGCTTTGCTCTTTTTCAGATGCCGACACGAATTTTAAAAAGGTTTTCAGTTCGATGTGTACGATTCCGCATCCTGTTGCTGTTGCAGCTCAGCAGCAATTTTCACTTTCAAATATCGGCGATCCCGGCTTGTTCCGCGGAACTTGTGAGATGGAAGCGGAAGTCATCCGAATGTCTGCTTCTATGCTGAATCATCCGGATCCGAAATCTGCTTTCGGTCATTTGACATCCGGCGGAACAGAATCCAACATTGAAGCCGTTTTGCACATGAAAAATCGTTTTTTCAGCTCCGGTTTTAATTCCGGCTTTAATTCCGACTCTGATTCTGACTCTAACTCTGGCTTTAATTCTGACTCTAACTCTAACTCCGACTTTAATTCCAATTCTTTTCAATCGCGATTGAATCTGATTTTGCCGAAAACCGCTCATTTTTCTTTTGAAAAAATTGCGAATTTGCTCGGAATCGAGCTGAAAAAGGCAGAAATTGATTCAAATTTCAGAGTCATTCCCGAATCAATGGAATCACTGATTAATGAAAATACAATCGGTTTAATCGGAATTGCCGGCAGCACGGAATTCGGCGAATGCGATCCGATTGAAGAATTATCGGAAATTGCAGTCAAACATAAATTGCCGCTTCACATAGACGCGGCTTTCGGCGGTTTTATTTATCCGTTTTTAGATTCCTGTTCAAACTCTGATATTCATTCGAATATTCACGGTGATGCTCATTCAAATCATCGTTCGAATGTCCGATTTGCTTTTGATCTTCCCGGAGTCACATCTGTTTCCGTCGATCCCCACAAAATGGGACTGTCTGTTATTCCGGCAGGTATTTTGATTTTCAGAGACGAATCTGTTCTCGGGTCGTCTTTGGACAAAATCAAGGTCAAAACCCCGTATTTGACAAGCAAATATCAGTCAACACTCACGGGAACACGTCCCGGCTCATCTGTTGCCGCAGCTTATGCCGTCATGAAACATCTCGGCGCCGAAGGCTACCGGAAAAATGTTTCTTATTGTATGGATTTGGTTAATCACTTCCAAAAAGAACTGGAAAAAATCGGCTTAAAACCCTGTATTTTTCCTCGAATTAATATTGTTGCCGTCAGCATCGGCAGCGGAATCAACGAAACGGCCGATTACGAAAAAACAGAAAAAATTCGGGCGCAGCTGTTGGAAAAATACGGCTGGAACGTTTCGGCAACCAAAACAATTCCGGCGCTTCGTTTTGTTTTGATGCCCCATGTCACAAAAGAAGATATCAGCGCTTTGATTTTCGATTTGGGAAAATTGCTGCAGGAAACAGATTAACGAATTAACAGATTCGAAAATTAATAAATTAACAAATTAATGAATTAACAAATTAATGAATTAATTGTTATTTTTTGAAAATTTACAAAATACTTTGATTACATTTTCTTTCTGCCATTGAAACTTTTAAATAGATTCATTTAAATTATTCATATATGAACACCCCACAGGGGTATAGTATCAAAGAAAAAATAAAAAACAAAAACGGGAAAACAAAAGCGAGAAAACAAAACGAGAAAACAAAAGCGAGAAAACAAAAGCGAGAAAACAAAAGCGAGAAAACAAAAGCGAGAAAACAAAAGCGAGAAAACAAAAGCGAGAAAACAAAAGCGAGAAAACAAAAGCAAGAAAACAAAACGAGAAAACAAAAGCGGAAAAACAAAAGCGGAAAAACAAAAGCGGAAAAACAAAAGCAAGAAAACAAAAGCAAGAAAACAAAAGCAAGAAAACAAAAGCAAGAAAACAAAAGCAAGAAAACAAAAGCAAGAAAACAAAACGAGAAAACAAAAGCGGAAAAACAAAACGAGAAAACAAAAACAAAAACAAGAACGAAAATGAAAACAAAACGGTCAAAATAAAATTTTTAAAAAATAAAAAAAGAAAATAAAAAAATAATGAAGTAACCACATCAAAAAACCCGGAGGCTTTAAAATCAAACAAAAATTCGATGTGACGGGAATGACCTGCGCATCCTGCAGCAGTCATGTTGAAAAAGCTGTCAGCAAATTAAACGGCGTTTCAAAAGTGACGGTCAACCTCTTGCAGAATTTTATGGTCGTCGAATATGACGAAACGGCTGTCAGTGAAACGGACATTATCAAAGCGGTGACAGATGCCGGCTACGGCGCCTTTCCGGCAGATTCAAAATCAAGATCCGGGAAAACGCCGGCGGGGCAAATCGGACAAACCGGACAAATCGAAAACGCGGGACAAAATCCGGCAGCGGCCGAAGCCGAGCAGATGAAATTTCGTTTGATTTGGTCAATTATCCTCTTGATCCCGTTGATGTATATCGCGATGGGGCCGATGATCGGGCTCCCGCTTCCTTCGTTTTTGAGCGGTCATGAAAACGCCGTCGCTTTCGGCATGGCTCAGCTTCTTTTGGCATTGGCAATTGCTTATCTCAACCGCAATTACTTCATTAACGGATTCAAAAGCCTGATCAAGCGCGCCCCGACAATGGACGCGCTGATTGCAATCGGCTCGTCGGCCGCGATTATTTACGGCATTTATGCAATTGTTCGAATGGGATACGGTCTTGCGATTCAAGATTTTGCGCTCGTCGAGCAATATCACATGGACATGTATTTTGAGTCGGCCGGTACAATTTTGACATTGATTACGGTCGGCAAATATCTGGAAAGCCGTTCCAAAGGAAAAACAAGCGACGCGATTACGCGTCTTTTAGATTTGGCCCCGAAAACCGCTCTTGTTGAAAAAGACGGCGCCGAGGTTGAAATTCCCGTCGCGGACGTCGCTCCCGGAGATGTCCTGATCGTTAAAACCGGAAACAGCATTCCCGTTGACGGCAGAATCATTGAAGGATCGGCGGCAATCGATGAGTCCGCCATTACCGGCGAAAGCATTCCCGTTGAAAAAACGATCGGCGACAACGTGACAGGCGCAACCGTCAATCGTTCCGGGTTCATCAAAATGACGGCTGTTCGCGTCGGCGAGGACACAACGCTTTCACAAATTATCCGTTTGGTCGAAGAAGCAAGCGCGAGCAAAGCCCCGATTTCCAAATTGGCGGACCGTGTCAGCGCAATTTTTGTTCCGGCCGTCATTCTCATTGCAATTATCGCAACAATCGCTTGGCTGTTGCTCGGCTATCCGTTTGAATTCGCGCTTTCCATCGGCATCGCTGTTTTGGTCATCAGCTGTCCGTGCGCGCTCGGACTGGCTACGCCGACGGCAATCATGGTCGGAACCGGCAAAGGTGCTGAAAACGGAATCCTGTTCCGGAATGCCGAAAGTATTGAAACGGCGCAGACGGTCAACGTTGTTATTCTGGACAAAACCGGAACCGTAACGGAAGGAAAACCGTCTGTCACCGGCATTTATCCGGCGGCCGGGTTTTCAAAAGAAGAATTGATGACCTATGCCGCCTCCGTTGAGAAATTTTCGGAACATCCGCTGGCCGTTGCAATTGTTGAAAAAGCGGCGGCGATGAATCTGAACTTAATGCCGGCCGCCGACTTTAAACAAACCGCCGGCCACGGAATTCAAGCTGTGATTCAAAACCAAAATCAAAACCAAAATGAAGAAATTTTGGCCGGCAACGCAAAAATGATGATTGCCGACAGTATTGACATTCAAAATTTATCCGGAATTTCCGATGAAATCGCCGAAAACGGTCAGACACCGCTTTATTTCGCGAAAAATAAGCAATTGCTCGGCATCGTTTCAATTGCCGACATCATCAAACCGACCAGCAAACGCGCGATTGCCGAGTTCAAAAACATGGGTATTGACGTTATTTTGCTCACCGGCGACAACGAAAAAACGGCAAACGCGATTGCCAAACAGCTGGAAATTGATCATGTGATTGCCGGCGTTCTCCCCGAAGGCAAAGAACAAATCGTTCGCAAACAGCAGGAAACAGGCAAAAAAGTCGCGATGATCGGCGACGGCATCAACGACGCTCCCGCACTCGCGCGCGCCGATGTCGGCATGGCAATCGGCGCCGGCACCGATATCGCGATTGAAAGCGCGGACATCGTCTTAATGAAAAGCGATTTGATGGATGCCGTAACGGCTTTTAAACTCTCGAAAGCAACGATTCGAAACATCAAAGAAAACTTGTTTTGGGCGTTCTTCTACAACATTTTAGGCATTCCGCTTGCTGCCGGTATGTTTTATCCGATTCTCGGATGGAAGCTCAATCCGATGTTTGCGGCTGCCGCCATGAGTTTGTCCTCCCTCTTTGTCGTCACAAACGCGCTGAGACTGAGATTTTTCAAACCGAAATTCACAACAGCAGCGCCGCCGGAAGCCTGCCCGCTTCCGGCCGAAGCGGACACGGCGACAGCTGACGGGGCGGCAGGCAGTGTGGCAGCAGCAGTCGGTACAGCAGCAGTCGGCACAGCAGCAGGCAGTGCGGCAGCAGACAGCAGCGGCGCGCCGGCAAAAACAGTCCCGGAAAATAAAGATGAAAACAAAAACGAAGGCACCGTTTTGATGAAAATCAACGGTATGACTTGCATCAATTGTCAAAAACATGTTGAAAAGGCATTGAATGCAATTCCCGGCGTTTCGGCGGCAGTTGACTGGGAAGCAGGAACAGCGCGAATTTCAGGAGCGAAAGAAGTCAGTGATGAAATTTTGAAACAGGCTGTTGAAAAAGAAGGCTACGAAGTTGTCTCAATTCAGCGCGAATGAAAATTAAAAACGGAAGCGAAAACGGAAACGGGAAAGGAAAAGAAAAAGAAAAAGGAAAAGAAAAAGGAAAAGTCAGAGGTGGAAAATATGAGAGCAGATAAAAAAGACGTGTTAAGAATGTTAAAAACGGCACGCGGTCAAATTGACGGTATCATTAAAATGGTCGAAGAAGACAAATACTGCATTGATATCGTTCATCAAATTATGGCGAGCGAAGCCGTTCTCAGAAAAACGTCAAAAATTGTTCTTCAAGGGCATTTATCGGGCTGCGTCAGCGAGGCGTTTGAAAAAGGTCCGGAAGAGCGCGAAGAAAAAATCAATGAAATTATCGATGTGTTTGACAAGCTGAATAAATGAAAATAAAATCCGGCAGCTGTCAACATATCATAATATTTAATTACTTGAAATATATAAAATTAAAAACAATCCGAAATAAAATAAAAAATATCCGGAAAAGTAATCAAAAAACCAAGGAGAAAAAATTATGGAAACCGTAACCTTTAAAGTCGGCGGCATGACCTGCGGTCACTGCCAGAGAAGAGTTCAGGACGCATTGACAAACATTGACGGCGTTTCAAAAGCTTCCGTCAACCTTGAAAAAGGCGAAGCGACTGTTGAATACGATGATTTTAAAACATCAGCCGACGTTTTGAAAAAAGCTGTCGCAGATGCCGGATATGAAGTTTAACTTCATTTCCTTTTCTTTTTTTTGAATTTAAAACGAATAAAAACAAAATCGGTAAACGTTTTAGATGCTTCATCATTTTTTCTTAATTTCATTATTTCTTTTTAATTTAAAATATTGTAACTTAAAGCATCCTGTTTTCTGTTTTTGTTTTCTGTTTTTGTTTTCTGTTTTTGTATTTTGTTTTTGTATTTTGTTTTTGCTTTCTGTTTTTGCTTTCTGTTTTTTGTATTTTGTTTTTGCTTTTTGTTTTTTAGAAATATTAAAAAAGAAGTGTGCAGCATGAAACAATTTTTAATCGTTCCATACTGCTTTTGAGATATTTTTCAAAATGATCTCATTTTTAATTGAGTTAATTCAGCCGTTGAATCAACTGCTTTATTCACTTGACCTGCCGATTTTGTTAAGAATCCAATCGGTATTCCATGTCATGGTACTGCTGCTGTCCGCAACATCTTTTTCTTCGAGATTATCTGCGCGGCCGACAATGCTTCCGACATATTCGGAACCGCCCGTGATAGAACCTGCTGTTACACAATTATCGATTTCAAACAAACTCGGCGTGAGACGGAAGGAGTATTCTTCGTAATACATTTCGTATTCTTCTTCTGAAAGTTCCATTGAATCCAAAAATGCTCTGAATGCTTCTTCTTCCATAAAGTAGCCGCTGCCGACAATACCGCCGACAATAGCAGTGTTCGAATTTACGATAATTTCAGCATCAACTTCACAGTTTGAAATGACAGTCGGTTTTTCTTCATCATAGGTGCCGGTAAAACCAAGCAAACCGCCGATCATTTTATTGCTGCTTCCTGCGGCAGTAATGGTGACATCTGCTGCAATACAGCTATCGACAAGCAGACTATCAAAAGCACATCCGGCAAGACCGCTAATTCCGTACACATTATCACTCACTGCTGACACAGTACCGGTTGCGGTACAGTTAATCAATGAGCTGCTTTCCAAGCCGCCGCCCAAAATACCGACGGTTCCCGGCGCAGAGCCGAATTCATCTATTAATTTGATCAACATTGCTTCCTCGTTTAAAACAATGATATCTGCCGCAGCATCGCAGCCGGTCATGTCACTGCTGACACTGCCGCCGACGATACCGCCGACCATTGCATAGCCGCTGATTGTATTCGTGCCGATTATTTCGATTAAATCGACATTATCCATAGTACAATCCACAGCATAACCAACAACACTTCCGACCAAACAAAATCCGGTGACATCTGCGTCTTCAATCATCAAATCATAGATAGCAGGACCGTCAAATGTCTCGGTTGATTTCCAATTGAAATTACAGATATTATCTGCAATCTCTTTCAATTCATCATCGGGGATCTCATAATCTTCATTCAGAATAAGCATCGCGCGATTCAGGACAACGTCAACGCTTTGTACCCCATCAAGAGCTTCCAAAGCATTTATCGCTTTATTCATACAGCCTCTGCCATGCATCCCTTCGAATTCAATAATCTTCGTGGTCGTGCCTGCAACACATCCGAATAAACCGACAGCGGCACCTTCCGGCTGATTGACAACCAGATTGGAAACGATGTGCCCGTTGCCGTCAAATGTGCCGATAAAGGCATCATCCAAAGACGGTGCTTCCGCATCTTCTTCTGATGCGGGAACATAAGCACCGATCGGCTCCCAGTTCTCGTAATCCGGGAGATCAATAAGATCAACATTGTCCGTCAGAATGAAATGTCTGTCTAAATTCAAACGCACATTATCCAGTTGTTTGGCCGTTTCGATTTGGAAAGGATCAACGGGTGTTCCCGTACCGCCCGCATATAACGGATCAAGAACAATCCACCATTCTGCGGTGATGAAACCATCCTGAACACCGTCACTCCAAACAAGTTCGTTTTCTTCGCTGAGATAAAGTTCCGTTCCTTCATGGTCGTTTTCATCATCGACCATAACGGCGCCGTAATTCAGAAGGAGCATATCCGTGTCGGTTTCTGCGCCGATGTCATAAATACCGAATGAAACGCCGTCTGTGATGTCGTTTGTAATGCCGCAGGTTTTTCCGTAAATATGGATTCCCAAATCGGTTAAAACATCAGCTCCGGGCAAATACCATCCGTAATAATAATATTCATCGTCCAATGCTTCCAATTTTGAAACAAGCGCATTGTATTTGTCTTCGCCTAAATTCTCAGGCGTGAAGTCGGCGAAAGCACTGAATCCGATTGCCGGACGATATTCGGCATTATCCTCTGCATTCGTTTCGATGCTGAATTCAAATCCGCTGTTATAGGATCCGGAAGGCATTTGATTCGGATATCCGATGACCGGATGGCTTGAACTGCCTTCAGAAACGGCGGCATCATGGCCCCAAATTATTCCGTTTTCTTTTGAGGTTGCGGTTTGTGCGGCCCATTCGTCAGAGTCGGGGATTGACAAAAACGTTAATCCGGCTTCATTGTTTTCTTTCAAAATGACTTTCGGATTGACTGTCGGGTACGGCCAGAACAGCATCTCTGCTCCTGTCGGGACGGCAAATCCGCCAATGATCTCACACCAATCAAATGTCATTGAACTGTCGGTTTCATCAAAATTAAATGCGTAAACCATCAATTCAATTCCTTGGCCGGGATCTTCTGTATAAATGATGATTCTGTCATTTTCATCATATATGCCGCCGTCTTCAGGATCGGCATCATAAACAGTATATGAAAACGGATAGACAGCATCTGAATTTTCGCCTTCGCCTAATTCTTCTCCTTCTAACGCTGCCATCAGCAGCATTAAATCAAGGAATGAACAGTCAACTGTTCCGTCATAATTGAATTTCCAAACAGAAGCGTAATAGTCTCTGCCCAAAATTTCTAAAAGAATCTCTTTCATGCCTTCATCGGATTCTGCAGCATCTGCGCCCCAGCCGTATCCGCCGGCTTCACTGTCAGAATACATTGCAAAAATGTTCATCATTTCCGTATCTACATAATCAGAACGTACGGCAGGTCCTGATCTGCGGAAGTATGTTGTTTCTCCAAAGTCTTTCTCGCTGCTGTCTTCACCAGTGTACTCGATAGTGAATTCGGTAACTTTAATGAGATTATTGTTTATGACTTCAAACGTATTGCTTTTAACAAGACCGGATGCTTCTTCGGAATCAAAACCGAAATACGAAACCATAACATTCGTTCCGTCAAAGTCTTTTCTGACAAGGTAAGCACCTGATCCTTCAGACATGAAAGAATAATCATCAGGCAAATTGCTCATTTCATAATCAAAAGTGCCGTCAGAATAACCGGTAAAAGTAAGAACCGAACCGCTTTCATCGGGATCGGAAATCCATGTGCCGATAAACGGATTGCTCACGGATGCAAGCCAAATATTTGATTTGCTTGAGCTGCTTCCGCCGCCGCCGGAATTTGTCGCCGTGACGACATCCGGAAGAGAAGACGTCGAAGACGCGGTATTGCTCGTACCTGCGCCCGAATTTGTACCGGTATTGCCCGTCCCGTCAGCGTTATTGCTGTTCTCATTGTTTTCATTATTGTTTTCATTGTCGTTTTCATTTCCTAAAGAAGCTGAAAATCCTGAATTTGAACCTGTTCCTGATGTGTCCGAGTCTGCATCTTGATTAAGGCAGCCCGACATCATTGCCGCAAGCAGTATAACAACAACGATTAAAATCATTGAAATGCCTGAAAACTTGCGCTCATTTTTTTGCGGTATTTTTCGTATCATAGTAAACACTAACCCTCTTTTTCGCCTGCAGTTTCGGATGTCCAATTTGATCGTTTGTTATCGGTTTTGAAACAATTTTTTTGAACTTTTCTTTGAATTATTCTTTGACTTGTTCTTTGAACTGTTCTTTGACTTGTTCTTTGAACTGTTCTTTGACTTGTTCTTTGACTTGTTCTTTGACTTGTTCTTTGACTTGTTCTTTGACTTGTTCTTTGACTTGTTCTTTGACTTGTTCTTTGACTTGTTCTTTGACTTGTTCTTTGACTTGTTCTT